>JBEKWZ010000246.1:0-5701 GCA_049512555.1 Candidatus Sulfotelmatobacter sp.
TACTGGGTTGAGGCGTCCACCGTGATAACGAGGCCGCTCGAACTTCCGCCGGACGCGAACGAGACGCTGGGCTGCGATTGCAGCAGCATCGTTTGGTCGCCGGTGGTCTCGACGATCTGCACGGCAGGCCCAGGCTGTTTGGTTTTGGTGGACCCGCTCGAGCCGGGGCAACTGCTCAGAAAAAGGCAGGCTGCACAGACCAACAAGAGGAGGGGGATCATGAACATTTTGGGAAGACGGTCTTGCACATCGGTGAGAATCATTCGGTCCCCGGAATTACGTGGGAGTATGGCGCAGAAGACACCGCATTCATATTAATTTTCATATCCATATCAGTGAGGTTATCGAATCCGCGGGCAGAGACACATCGACCGCCGATGCGCCCGCTTGCAACCCGACCGAGCGCGCGGCGGCAGCGTTGGTCAGCACAAGAACTTTCTGGCCGTCGGGATTCTCGCAGGCCACGTGATCGACCTGCGGCAGTATCCCTCGAGAATCGAAGCGACGTGCACCGCGGTGAATCAGACGCGAGAACTGCGCGAAAGCCCAGTACTGCCCGCTGCGCGTAATTTCCTTGGTCTGCGAATGAATCGTGACCAGTCCGCCGCACGGGAAAGGGCCAATGTTTGGCCGACCTTTCTCGTCGAGCGCGAGATTCCAACCGGTCAGCGACTGGCACCAGTTGCGCAACGCGTCAGTAAACGTGTGGCCCCAGTCAGCCCAATCGGTGGCGTAGCGAGGGCTGGTGATGTCGGGGCCGCCTTCGGTCCAGTACATCTGAGCGTCGGGATGGGCGTCGTGAACCTTGGACATCATTTCGGCGTCGCCCACGTAGCCGTGCCACGCGATCGCGTTGGCGTACTTGCGCAAGTCCGGATCGTCCAATTCGCAAATTGCCCGACCCCAAAGGTTGTAGTTGTGATCGAGCAGCCAGACCTTGGTGGGAATGTTGTTAGCATTAAGCAAAGGGCCCAGATAATTCTTCACGAAACCAATTTCATATTCTTGCCCCCACAAGCAGGCCGGCATGCGGCCATCCTGATCGGTGTCCACTTCGTTCTGCGAAGTGACCGCCTGGATCGTGACGCCCTCACCGGCATAGGCCTGAAGGAACTTCAAGAAGTGATGCGCGTAACTGTCAAAGTATTTCTGGCGCATCGAGCCGCCGAGCATTGAGCCGCCGGCTTTCATCCAGCCGGGCGGACTCCATGGCGACGAAAATAAAAAGAGGTCGGGATTTTCTTTGCGAGCCTGACGCAACGCTGGCAGGAAATAGGCGCGATCGTGATCGATGGAAAAGCGCTTCAACCCCGGATCGGGTTCACCTTCGTCAAAGCCGTACAGTTCGGTTGAGTAGTCGCTGGCGCCGATACAGGTGCGACAGACGTTGAGTCCCATCTCGGAAGGATGAAACAGTTCGTGAAGCAAACGCTCCCTCGCCTCCGCCGACAACTGGCTGAACATGTAGCAGGATGCGTCGGTAAAGGCTGCACCGAAACCCAGGATCTCCTGAAATTTCTTTTCAGGATTGAGCACGATCGTCTCGGCGGAGGGCAGGCTGGAGCTTTTCCGCCATGCGAGAGCGGGCGCGGTTTCAAAACGCCGCTTCTCGTCCGTCACGCGAACAGTGATCTCACTGGCGGGATTCGCCGAGTGAAGCGAACTTGCAGCAGTGGAACTCCACGCGGGCAGAGCTTCTGCGGCTGCACTAACTGCAAGTCCGGCGGCGGATAATCTTAGAAAGTCGCGTCTCGATGCTTCTGACATTTTTATTCTCGATCCCCGTCAATCCCCGATGTTGAAATCGGGAACGGACGTTACCGACAAGAATCTCATGCGTGTCAAATGGCGTGATCGTCTCTACTACGAGCAACTGCCAAACTAGCATTCGTCCGCCGTGTGCGCGGAGAGGCGTAAGATGCCGATCTGACCTCCCCTCGAACCACTAGCCCCGCCCACCGGTTTGGGCTACCCTAGGGCGAGCACGGGGATTTGTGGCAGAGCAAAGGCAGGCTTCAGTTTGACCTCGCGTCGTAATGGAAAAATTCGACCTCGCGGCATCGGTGCGGCAGCGGCACAGGGGTTGCGTCTGATCGTCGTGTCAAGCTTGGTGGTGGCGGCGCTCGTTACGGTGGCGGCGCAAGCACAGCTTACACCAGCTGCGAAACCACTCGCCGCTCTCACCCACGCCGATCAAATACGCCGCTTGAGTCCGGAACAGGCGTCACTGGGCTATCCCGTGCTGGTTCGGGGCGTGATCACGATGGATGCCCCGGCACCCGACTTTTTTGTGCAGGATGCGACCGCCGGCATCTACGTGGAAGGCAGCGCTTCCCCGAAGTATCCTCACCTACTTGGCCAGTTCGTCGAGGTGGAAGGAGTGACCGGACCCGGCAGGTTCGCGCCGGTAATTCGTGAGACAAAATTCCGCGTGCTCGGCCAAGGAACCCTTCCCAAGGCGCAGCTTTTCCCGTTCACCGAACTCGCCAACGGGCAGCAGGACAGCCAGTGGGCACAGGTGCGTGGCATTGTGCGGTCAGCGGCCGTCGACCGCACCTCATGGCGAGAGAGCACCCTGGCCATGCACGTGGCGTCAGAAGGTGGCGAGTTCAACGTGCGCGTACCCATTGCGCATGAACAGGACTTTTCTTCATGGGTCGACAGCGAAGTGCTGATTGAAGGCGTATGCGGCAGCCTGTACAACGCCAACCGGCAGCTCACAGGCATTCTGTTCTACGTCCCGCGCTTGAGTTTTATTCGAGTGGAAGCTCCCTCAAAAGAAGTGCCACTGTCGGAATTGCTGCGGTTTGAGCCGGAGGAAGGAACGCGGCACCGGGTGCGAGTGCGCGGAGTAGTGGGCTTCCAGCAGCAAGGCCACGCTCTCTTTCTTCAGAGCCAAGGCAAAGGACTCCGTGTGCTAACGGAGCAGAGCACGCCTCTTGAAATCGGCGACCTCGTAGACGTGCTGGGTTTTGCCGCAATGGGCGACTCGGCGCCGATGTTAGAGGACGCGGTCGTGCATCGCCTGGGCCACGACAAGGCACCGGATCCGGTGAAGCTGAATCTCAATGCACCTTGGGAGCAATTCGACGGCGCGGTCGTGACCACAGACGCGAAGTTGCTGAACCGCCAGGCGCAGCCCGATGGCCTCCGGCTTATGCTGCAGCGCGACGATATGTTTTTCGATGCGACCGTGCCGCAGGGAGCGTTAGCCGAGCGCCTGCGCTCCATCCCACTGAACAGCGGGGTGCGAGTCACTGGAATATGTCTGGTCCGCAGCGGAGGCCTGTGGCAGACTCCACAGTCGTTTCGCATGCTGCTGCGAGTGCCGGAGGATGTCGTCGTGCTCTCAACTCCATCGTGGTGGACGACCAGTCACACCCTATGGGTTCTGGAGATTACCGGCGGAGTTCTTCTGGCGGTCGTAGTGTGGGTCGTGGTGCTGGGACGGCGACTGCAGGAGCAGATGGCAATCATTCGACAGAAGTTGCGATGCGGTTGCGCTCCTCGAGCACCGCGCCGCCCGCGAGTTGCACGACACATTGGAACAAGAACTCGCCGGGATCACGATGCAGCTTGACCTGGCGGTCGACTGCCTGCAGCAGGCGCCGGAGGTGGCCCGGCATGCTTTGGAAACGGCGCGCGACATGAGCCGTCACAGCATGGTGGAGGCCCGCCGTTCGGTCTGGGATTTGCGCTGTCAATTGCTGGAAGATGGAGATCTGGTCTCGGCGCTGGCGCAGATTGTCGAGCCGCTGGTGCCACGCGAACAAACCAAGGTCGACTTCAATGTTCAAGGCAGTCCGGTGCGGCTGCCGGGTCCAGTGGAGATGAATTTGCTCCGCATCGGGCAGGAAGCCGTCGCCAACGCAGTGAAACACGGCCGCGCTCGGCATGTGTCCATC
Organism: Candidatus Sulfotelmatobacter sp.; assembly: GCA_049512555.1. Taxonomy (GTDB): domain Bacteria; phylum Acidobacteriota; class Terriglobia; order Terriglobales; family Acidobacteriaceae; genus Sulfotelmatobacter. The sequence continues at coordinate 3,906 of JBEKWZ010000246.1, forward strand.
GACTTGCGTTACGAGCCGGCATCGGTTTGCCTGACCATCAGTGACGACGGTGAGGGCTTTGCGGCGGACCAGGAGTCGCCCACCGGACATTTCGGGCTCCTCGATATGCGGGAGCGCGCGCAATCGATGGGCAGCCATTTGAGGGTTGAGAGCGAGCTCGGGCACGGCACTTGCATTGCCGTGGAAGTTCCCGTCCGTTCCCCGGAAGGGATCGATGAAGAGCTCAAAACCAATACGTATTCTGGTCGTTGATGACCACTTCATGGTCCGCATGGGCCTGTCCGCGTCTTTGAACGTGGAACCCGACATGGAAGTGGTGGCCGAAGCGGGTAACGACAAGGCTGCGATCGAGGCTTATCGCAAACATCGTCCCAACCTGGTGATGATGGATCTTCGGCTACCCGGAGTGAGCGGCACGGACTGCACGGCCGCGATCCTGCAGGAATTTCCCGATGCCCGGATCCTGATGCTCTCTACGCACTCGGGCGAAGAAGAAATTTATCGCGCGCTGCAGGCGGGCGCCAGGGGATACATCGTCAAGAGCATCATCCGCGAGGAACTGCTGCGAGCGGTGCGCGAGGTTCATGAAGGAAGGCGGTATGTGGATCCGATCGTGGCTTCGCACCTGGCCGAGCGCCGGTCCCATCGGTCGTTGAGCGTCCGCGAAGTGGAAGTGCTGCGCATGGTGGCCAAGGGGATGGGTAACAAAGAAATCGCAAGCCTGCTAAATATCGCGGAAGTGACCGTGAAGCTGCATGTGAGTCACGTGCTGGAAAAGCTGAATGTGAAGGATCGAACCCAGGCAGCGACCGTGGCGCTGCAACGCGGGATCATTTCGCTCGACTGATGACAGATTGACCGACTGCTGATTGCTGCTCGAGATCTACAGCTGTACGAAAGTAGTATTGACACCCCTCCCTAAGTATTTTCTATTAGTACGTTTGCATTACCTTTGGGTCTCGACAACGCAGATGCACGAGCTCTAAATCGATTTTCCGGATTACAGGAGAGCAGATTCGTGTCCTCCTGAAGTTCGGTTGCTGTTTCTCCGGCTGGAAAGAACGAAACGAGCGATTACGGTACAAAGTTCTGGAGGCGGTTCCATGACGAACTTGCAGCGGTGGGTCCTGCCCCTTCTTCTGATTTTTGGAAGTGGGGTATGTTTAGCGCAGAGCATTAACTCAGCCGACATTCGTGGCAGCGTAACCGACCCCACGGGAGCCCTGGTTCCCGACGTCACGGTCACGGTCGTGAACGTTGACACGGGAGTTTCGAAGAGTTTCACCACCAACCAGGACGGTCTGTACGATACCTCCTCAATCGTGATCGGAAGCTACTTGGTCACGTTCAGCAAGGGTGGCTTCGAGAAGCTGGTCCGTGGCCCCGTCAGCCTGCAGGTCGGGTTCACCACCGTCAATGCTCAGTTAAAAGTCGGCTCGGCCAGTCAAGAAGTAACGGTCACCGCCGATGTGACCCTGCTCAAGACTGAGAGCAGCGAGCAGAGCACCACCATGGAATCGAAGTCGATGGAGCAACTACCGCAGATTGCTGGTGCGTCGGGCGCGGATTGGGAAAACTTCATGATCCTGCTGCCGGGCGCCACCGGCGCTCCAGGTGGAAGTCAAGGATCGTCCAATCCCGGCCAGGAAGTGGCGATCAACGGCAACCTGCCCTACAGCAATATTCTCGCCGATGGAGCATCCACCACGCTCTCGCATAGCCAGAACGCGAACCCCGCGGTTTTTGAAACCGTGGCTGAGTTGCAGGTGAACAGTTCGACATTTTCCGCTCAATAC
>JBEKWZ010000247.1:0-5699 GCA_049512555.1 Candidatus Sulfotelmatobacter sp.
AAGTGACGGGTCAGCTGCGATTACTCCGTTGATGAAAGTTGTACGTGGGCTGAACGATGTTCGCTCCGAGATGCTCACGTGGCGGTGGGGCGCGGCGAATGTGTCCGGTCCCGCAAGGGGGATGGCGGAGAAGATGGCGTCCCTCTTCCTGGATCGGATCGCAGAGAAGAAGCAGCAGGCGGAGACAGCGCTGAATTTGGCGTTGGGTGTGACGCTTAGCGCGGACGTATCTTCTGACGGCAAGAGTAGCGACGGTGGACACGAGGTTCGCGTGCTGAAAGAAGCAGACGCGCTGACTACGGTTTCGCCGGGGCAGGAATTTCTGGTGGCGGTGAAGTTTCACAACGGATCGAAACTGCCGCTGATGATCGATCACGTCAAGCTGGAAGTGCCGGAGGGATGGAACACGATTAGCGGGAAGACGCGGCCGGAAGTTATAAAGCCCGGTGAGGATTTGCATGCGGACTTCAGGCTGCACGTGCCCAAAGACGCGGCGTTTACGCGGCCGTACTGGCATCGGGATAATCCGGACGTTGACGCGGTGAATCATATTGATGATGGGAAATATGTGACGCTTCCCTTTCCGCCTCCGGCGCTGCGGGCGCGCGTGGAGTATTCGGCGGGCGGGAGTGCGGGCGAGGGGAAAACACAGAACGGGATCACCTCGGTTGTCGTGACGCCGTTCCTGGATGATGCGGGAAAGCGGCGGGAACGTCCGCTGGCGATTGTGCCGGCGTTTTCGGTGATGCTGGAGCCGGGGACGCAGGTAATTTCGACGCACAACGGGTCGACGACGACGGTTACAGTCGGCGTGACCAGCAATCTCTCACGCTTGTCCTTGAATGGCGGTGGGCTACGACTCGAATTACCAGAGGGATGGCGCTCCGAGCCCACACACCAGTTTCTGAAGTTCACACATCGAGGCGAGAAGCGGGATGTTGAGTTCAAGGTGTTCCCTGCCGGATTGCAGGAAGGGCGCGCAACCGTCCGCGCTGTTCTCACCGAGCCTGTGCTCGACTATGGCGCGCCCCCGAAATATAGCGAGGGCTACACGCTGGTGACGCGCGAGGATCTGGGGAGTTTTTATTATTACCAGCCGGCGCAGCAGCGGGTGAGCATTGTCGACGTCAAGGCGCCGCATGATTTGAAAGTCGGATACATCATGGGCGCGGGCGATGACATTCCGACGGTGCTGCAGCAGGTGGGGATGGACGTGACCATGATTCCGGCGGAGAAGATTGCGACGGAGGATCTGGGCAAGTTCGGGACGATCGTGCTGGGAATTCGCGCCTACGACACGCAGAAAGATGTTGTGGCGAACAACAAGAAGCTGCTCGATTTTGTTTCGGCGGGTGGAACGCTGGTGGTGCAGTACAACACGGGGACGGACGACTTTAACTCGCATAAGTTCACTCCTTATCCTGCGGAACTGAGCCGGAAGCGGGTTTCGGTGGAGGAGGCTCCGGTGGAAATTCTGAAGCCGGAGGATTCGGTGTTTCATTATCCGAATACGATTACCGCCCGCGATTTCGATGGGTGGGTACAGGAGCGCGGGCTGTACTTCATGGACCAGTGGGATGATCATTTCACGGCGCTGCTGTCGTGCCATGACCCAGGAGAAGACGCGCAGAAGGGCGGGCTGCTGCGGGCGCAGTACGGCAAAGGAACTTATATTTATGCGGCGTATGCATTTTTCCGGCAGTTGCCGGCGGGCGTGCCTGGGGCGGTGCGGCTGTATGTGAATTTGTTGAGCGCGGGACATGAGAAGCAGTAGCCCAGTTGTCGGTAAGAGACAGGTTTGACTATGAAGCGTCGAGAACAATGGCAGCCAGTGCTGGATGTTGAAGTCAAGAAGTGGAGTGCGAAGTCTTGCGTAGAGCTCGACACTGAACTGCTGAATGTACAGGCCTATGAGGTCGGATTTGAGGGCAAGAAATATCAAGTTGAGGTTCAACTGCTCGAAAATACTGGCGAGTATGTTCATGTGTGCGTGGAAGTGGATGACGGGAGTCTTCCAGCTTCATTCCGGCCTCTGAGTTCGAGTTTCATTCGACAGAAGCATGAATCGAGATAAATGGTAGGCCTCCCACAAGGGAATGTATGCCCTCAGGGGCTAAAGCCCGGAGACAAGTGAGCGCTTCACCGCAGCGCTGAAAGCAGCTGCGCCACCCAAAATCGCGGCTGACCTCCAAAATCGCGGCGCTTCTCCACGAAATGCAGCCTTCCTCGGAATCCTCTTCACAACCCGGCGCGGGGTCTCCGAGCCTCATCCGCGGGATGGGGCTGGGGTCGGCGACTGCGCTGAACATGATCGACATGATCGGCGTGGGACCGTTCATCACCATGCCGCTGGTGGTGAGCGCGATGGGCGGACCGCAGGCGCTGCTGGGTTGGATTGCGGGCGCGCTGCTGGCGGTTTGCGATGGCCTGGTCTCGGCGGAGTTGGGCGCGGCGCTGCCGGCTTCGGGCGGATCGTATCGCTATTTGCGCGAGATGTATGGCCCGCAGAAATGGGGGCGGCTGATTTCGTTTCTGTTTATCTGGCAGGTGTCGTTTTCCGCACCTCTCTCAATTGCCACCGGATGCATCGGGCTGGCGGGATATGCGGCATATTACTGGCCGGAACTGGAAACGGTGTACGCGCATCACGATGCAGCGCTGCATATTCCGTGGGCCGGACCTCTGCAAGTGAGTTGGATCGTCACGCCGGGAACGGCAGTTGCGGTGTTGATTTGTTTCTTTACGGTGCTGCTGCTCTACCGGAACATCACGGCTATCGGGCGGCTGTCGAAAATATTGTGGTTTGGCGTGATGGGAACGATTGGCTGGATCATCTTCGCCGGGCTGACGCACTTCAATGCCGCGCGGGCGTTTGATTTTCCTCCGGGGGCGTTCACGATTTCCCACAAATTTCTAACCGGACTGGGCGGCGCGATGTTGATCGCGACCTACGACTATTGGGGATATTACAACGTCAGTTTTCTGGGAGATGAGATTAAGGACCCGGAAAAGAATATCCCGCGGGCTCTGTTGCTTTCCATTCTGCTGGTGGCGTGTCTATATCTAATGTTGAATGTGTGCGTTCTCGCCGTGGTGCCGTGGCGTGAAATGATGCAGGCGGGACAGAACAACAGCGGGCTGTATGTTGTATCGCTGTTCATGCAGAGGGTATACGGGGCGTGGGCGGCGCGGTTGGTGACGGGACTGGTGATCGTCACGGCGTTTGCGTCGGTGTTTTCACTCATGCTGGGATATTCGAGGGTGCCTTACGCGGCGGCGAAAGATGGCAATTATTTCAAGGCGTTCGCCAGGGTGCATCCAGTGCACCGGTTTCCGCACATTTCGCTGCTGGCGCTGGGAGTGGTAGCGGCAGCATTTTGCTTTCTGCGGTTGAAGGATGCGATCGCGGCGCTGGTGGTGATCCGGCTGATTCTGCAATTCCTGGTGCAGGCGGTGGGAGTGATTTGGTTGAGGATCTGGCGGCCGGAAATGCGGCGGCCGTTTCGGATGTGGTTTTATCCGCTGCCGGCGCTGCTGGCTTGCGCGGGGTTTCTTTTTATTTTGTTCGATCGTGATAACTGGCGGAAGGAAATGCGGTATGCAGCGGTGATTCTGCTGTCGGGCGTGGTTATTTATATGCTCCGAGCTTGGAAGGATTCTGAGTGGCCGTTTAGGAGGGCGAAAGCTTAACCTCAGAGGAGCACCGAGGACCGAATCGGGTGGGAGCGTTTGGTTCGCCGACCAGGATGCGCTCATTACACAACGCCAAGCGTTCTTGCAGTAAGATGGGGCGGGCAGTTATGCGGTGGCGACTAACTTCGGGGGGAATCATGAGGAAGAGATTGGGAATGGTGGCGGGAAGTTTGCTGGTCCTGTCGGTTGCGGCGGCGGCGCAGGCGGGCATGGCGAAGGACGAACATCGCACAGTGTCGCAGGTGCTGGACGCCACGGTGAGCAATGTGGAGCACGAGTTCGTTCCGGCGGCGGACGCCATGCCGGAAGACAAGTATGGATTCGCGCCAACCAACGGCGAGTTCAAAGGGGTGCGGACGTTTGCGCAGCAGATCAAGCACGTGGCTGCGGTGAACTATATTCTTGGAGCCACGATTCTGGAGCAGAAGCCGCCGGTGAATACTGGCGATGAAGATGGGCCGGCCTCGATAACTTCCAAGGCCGACATCATGAAATTTCTGAAAGACTCGTTCGAGTACGTGCACAAGGCGATCGCGACCATCAATGACAAGAATCTTGTGGGAACGGTGAAGAGTCCGTTCGGCGAAGGCTCGGTTACGCGCCTGGGACTGGCCACCAGTGTGTCGTCGCATTGCTTCGACCACTACGGGCAGATGGTGGAATATCTGCGCATGAACGGAATTGTGCCGCCGGCCAGCCGGTAAAAGCCGGGCTTTTGCCTTTGATAGCGGACGTCCTGCTGTGACTAGCACCAGGTTTCGAGGAACAATCTCGCGCCTAGCATCGTATATTTTTGGCATGCGAATTCGCATTGTTCTTGCCATTATTCTTGTCTGGACACTCTCAGCGAGCACATCCAGCTACTGCTCTGATCTCGCTCTGGTTCACGCAAAGATTTACCCGTCACCGTCTGAGCCGGCAATCGAAAATGGTTCGGTCCTTATACATGGGGGCCGCATCGTTGCAGTGGGGCCAGCAGCAAGCATCAAAGTTCCACGCCATGCCACGGTTATCGACTGCACCGGCATGGTCGTGACAGCTGGCTTCTGGAACAGTCACGTGCATATCCTTTTGCCCGGCCTGCTCCGCGCGGAGAAACTGTCCTCGGAAGAGATCACTGCGCAACTGCAGGAAATGTTTACGCGCTGGGGCTTTACCACCGTCTTTGACATAGCGTCCGTGCTGAAAAACACGACTGCCATCCGCCGTCGCATCGAAAGCGGCGAGGTGAAGGGACCGAGGATTCTTACGGTCGGAGAACCGTTCTGGGGCAAGGGCGGAACGCCCGTTTATGTCCGGGGATTCCTCGAAGCCAATCACATTACGATTCCCGATGTTGAATCAACCACGCAAGCGACCGAGCGAGTGCGCCAACAGATCCGCAACGGCGCCGACGGCATCAAGATTTTTGCGAATTCGATTGAGGCGGATGGCATCTTGACCATGCCGTTAGTCTTGGCCAAGACGATCGTGGTTGAAGCGCACCGGGCTGGCAAGCCTGTCTTTGCTCATGTTTCGAACGATGAGGGTATCGAAGTTGCGGTTCAGAGTGGTGTCGATATCCTGGCACACACTACTCCCAGCGGCGATCTCTGGAGTGAATCTCTTGTCGAACGCTTTACGGCAGCGCACATGGCTCTTACTCCGACGCTGACTCTGTGGGATGTCGAAGGCAGGAAAGGCAGCGCCTCGCCCGACGAAATCGAGAGAGGGATGAACCGAGCAGCCCAGCAACTGAAGGCTTTCTCCCAGGCAGGAGGCCAAGTCCTGTTCGGCACCGACGTCGGCTACGTCGACCAATTTGACACCACTGAAGAATTCACCTGGATGGCCCGTTCCGGACTGGATTTCCAGCAGATTCTGGCGTCCCTTACCACGAATCCAGCGTTGCGATTCGGATATTCGAGCCACAGCGGGCGCGTCGCGAAAGGAATGGATGCCGACCTGGTGATACTCAACGGCGATCCTGCCAGGGATATCGCCGCTTTTTCTAAGGTTCACCAGGT
>JBEKWZ010000248.1:0-5686 GCA_049512555.1 Candidatus Sulfotelmatobacter sp.
AGGCGTTGGACGGCAAGCTTGCGGGCAAAGAATGGGGCGCGAGCACGGCTTATGTGAGCCCGGGATATTTTCGCGTGTTCAGAATACCGATTCTTGCTGGCCGTGGCATCGCTGATAGTGACACGCCCACTTCGGAGTCGGTGACCGTGGTGAACACCGACTTCGCGCGGCAGTTCTTCAATGATCCCAATCCGCTGGGGCGGCACATTCAGGTCGAGAAGCACATTTACACGGTCGTGGGCGTGGCGGCGAATGTGGCCAAGCGTCCCGGCATCAGTGGCGATGCACCGATCGCGACCGAGCCCGTGTTCTATCTTCCCGCCACGCAGATCGACCAGGGGCTGGTCAACGTGGCGCACGTCTGGTTTCAACCGAGCTGGATCGTGCGCACAGCGGGGCCTTTGCAGGGGCTGACGGCGGCGATGCAAAAGGCTCTCGCCCAGGTAGATGCGAGCTTGCCGTTTTCCGGGTTCCACTCCATGGCTGACATCCTCGCGGAGAATCTGGCTTATCAGCGCGTGGAAGTCGCGCTGCTCGCGGGGCTGGCTGGGCTGGCGCTGTTGCTGTCTACGATCGGAATCTACGGGCTGGTTTCGAATCTCATCGTGCAGCGGACGCGTGAAATTGGCATTCGCATGGCCCTCGGGTCTTCGATTCGTCAGGCTGTGGTGGATGTTGGTTCCGCCGGAGTGGTGGCCGCGGTGTTCGGACTGGTCTTGGGGCTGGCATTGTCCTTCTTTGCGCTGCGGGTTTTGCGGAGTGAACTTTATGGAGTGCGAGCCTATGACCCGCTGACCCTGGCCCTGGTTGCGGCGTTTGTGGCGGTGATTGCCGCGGTGGCGAGTTTTCTGCCAACGCTGCGGATCACTCGCATCGACCCCGCGGTCACGCTCCGGATGGAATAGACGTGGTCACGGATTCTTAACCTTCAGCGGCCAAGCGTGTCGCGTTTTTTAGATCACACGACGATCCGGCTCTGAGTCAGAAGACCCTACGCAGCCTGTAATAAGGTGTCGGGAGCCGTCCTGCCCGAGTCAGCCCATTCTGCACGCTTGGTCGTCATCGAAGCGCACGTTACGGCGGTAAACGCGGGAATGTAAGTACTTGGAAACGCCCGCAAATCAACCGTGAGAAAACCGGGCTTGTGGGACATTCTGTCCCACGTCCTTTCGTGTGGGACAGAATGTCCCACTCGCCCCGCAGAGCGCATCAGCGATCTCCAATGAAAACAATTACTTGCGCGGATGCGATTGGTTACGCCCGTGCAACAGAGGGAGTGAGTAATAAGGCTCGATCTTTCCCCCCACAGGCAAGAAAGGGTGAGATTTTATGGAGCACAGAAAGAAATCGTCGAAACCTGCGGTGCGCGGTGAGCGACACAGCGCCGGCTGGGGCAAACGCCTGAGCATGGTGCTGATCCTGACCACGGGGATGGCGTTCGGACAAGCCACGACCTCGACCGGCGGATGGAACGGTCGCTTCACATCGCGGATTTCTCCCGAACTTTCGGGACTGCTGACGAAGGCCCATCAGGGATCGACCCAGGGCCAGACCGTAAAGGTCATCGTGCAGTATAAGCAGGTGCCGACGGCGGCACACTATGCGACCATGAAGGGCCGCGGCGGCCACTTGAACGCGAAACTGCACATGATTAAAGGTGCGGCGTTCACGATTCCGGTCAGCGCCCTGCCGGCCTTGGAAAACGATCCTGAGATCGCGTCGGTCAACATCGACCATGCCATGAACGTGGCGGATGATCTCACCAACAACGCCACGGGCGTGCCCTCAGCCTGGAGCGCCGGATATAACGGGGCCGGCGTGACCGTGGCCGTGATCGATAGCGGCATCAACGACAACCACCCTGATCTGCAGAATGCGAACGGAACCTCGCGCGTGGTCTATCACCAGGACTTCACGGGAACGCCCACGACGAACTCCAGCGGAGCGCAGTATGACCTCTATGGTCACGGCACGCATGTGGCCGGGATTATTGCCGGCAACGGCTCCTTGTCTGGTGGAAATTATGCGGGCGTCGCTCCTGGCGCCACTCTGGTTGATCTTCGCGCCCTCGATCAAAATGGTTCCGGCACTGACAGCACGGTGATCGCGGCTATTCAACAGGCGATTGCCCTGCAGAACACTTACAACATCCGGATCATCAACCTGTCGCTGGGCCGCGGGATCGGCGTGAGCTACACGCAGGATCCTCTGTGCCAGGCGGTGGAAGCGGCATGGCAGAGCGGCATTATGGTTGTAGTGGCCGCTGGCAACTACGGCCGCTTGAGCATCAACGGCAGCAACGGCTACGGAACGGTGACTGCACCGGGCAACGATCCTTTCGTGCTGACGGTGGGCGCAACCAAGAGCAACGGGTCGTCGTCGGCCTCGGCTGAAACCTTGGCCAGCTTCAGTTCGAAGGGGCCCACGACCTATGACCACATCGCGAAGCCCGATATGGTGGCGCCGGGCAATGAAATTGTTTCTCTGGCAGCTGCGGGAGCCACGCTGGAAGCTGACTATCCGACCGAGCTGGTCACGGGCAGCGACGGTAACAACGACTACTTCACCCTGAGCGGAACCAGCATGGCGACCCCAGCGGTCGTCGGTGCCGCGGCTTTGTTGCTGCAAGAGCAAAGCACGCTCACTCCGGATCAAGTGAAGGCGCGGCTGATGCTTTCGGCCACCAAGCTGACCACAGCATTTGGGCTGGTTTCTACATCGGCGTTTGTGCCTCACCTGTCGCAGACCTTCACCTCCAGCTACGATCTTTTCTCGGTAGGCGCCGGTCTGATGAACGTACAGGCCGCAACCACCAGCACCGCGCTGGCTCCGGCGACGTTGGGATCGGCGCTTTCGCCGACCGCGGTTTACAACTCGCAAACCGGAGTGGTTTCGCTGGTATATGGAAACGCGACCGTAGCTCCAATCTCCGTGGTTTGGGGAACGTCGGTGGTCTGGGGCACCTCAGTGGTATGGGGAACGTCGGTTGTGAACGGCATCTCGGTGGTCTGGGGCACTGCGATGCCCTGGAGCAATAACGCGCTGACCGCTTTCAGCGTGGTTTGGGGATCGAAGAACGGTACGGCGGTCTCGGCCGCAAGCGTGGTCTGGGGCTCAGTGGTGGGTAATACGGACGCAGCATTCACTGATGCGGGAGATGACGAGCAGTAGCGCTGTGTGACTTTTTCAAAGAAAGGAGACGAGATCATGAACAACACACGGCGAATCAAGACCTTCATCGGCGCAATGATGCTGGCCGCACTTATCACCGCAGGATATGCAACCTTCCTGAGCCACGCGCGGCACACGTACTTTGCGCTGGCAGTGTTGGTGCTGGCGGCAGCGACGTCGCAGATGAAAGTGAAGCTGCCAGGAGTCAACGGCAACATGTCGGTAAACCTGCCGTTCCTGTTGACAGCGGTCATTAATCTGAGCGCTGCCGAAGCGGTAGTGATTACCTGCATTTCAACCGTGGTGCAATGCTGGCCGCGCAAGAATGCGAAATTCAACCCGCAGCAAATGACGTTCAACGTGAGCATGATGGCGTTTGCCAGTTGCCTGGCGAGTCTGATGTTTCATGGCATGCTTCGCGGCGAATGGGCCGGGATGCAGTGGAGTTCAAGCACGCTGGGAATGGCGCTGGCGACCGTCACGCTGTTCCTGGGCCAGACGGCTCCGGTCGCAGCCATCGTGGCGGTGAGTGAGGGCAAGGCGGCAGGCCAGATCTGGTGGAGCCTGGCGCATCTCTCATTCCCGTACTACGTGGTCAGCGCGGGAGTCACCACCATGGTGCAGGCAGTCAGTTCCCACCTGGGCTGGGGATTGGCGCTCGCAGTCTTCCCGGTGATGTACGGAATCCACCGTTCGTACAAGCTGTACTTTGGACGGATGGCGGAAACTCCGAAGCTGGAAGTTCAGGCCAGAGCTGCGGGTGCGGGCGCATAAACACAGGACCTGGAAGACTGTAACAGGTCTGCCGAGGCCAAAGTGATTTGTGTAGAGTGGGCTACTTTCAAAAGTAGCCCACCTCTGCATTTGTGGAGATTTCCCTCTTGGTAGGGGAATTGAATGAATGGCGGAAGCGAGTGGGGGTCGAACCCACCGGTGACGGGATTGCCCGCCGCCCGCCGGTTTTGAAGACCGGGACGATCACCGGACCGCATGCGCTTCCGTGACAACAAGAATAATGCCACGGATGTGCGCATGAGGGTGATAGACCTGCGGCCCTCAGGGGCTAAAGCCCGCGTCATTTTGGGGGTGGACGGCACGGCTGAAGCCGTGCCCTTCCCACCGGTCGCCCTGCCCTGGATCCTTTCCCTGGGGGCTGTTCCCGCGAGGTCGCAGCTATTTCGGCTGCGTCGTGACTCGCAGGTACGGCTTAATGGTCTTGAAGCCGGGGAACTTCTGCGCAGCTTCTTCGTTGGAAACCGCTCCCGTGATGATCACATCGTCGCCGGGCTTCCAATTCACCGGGGTCGCCACTTTGTGTTTTGCGGTGAGCTGCATGGAATCGATGACCCGCAGGATTTCGTCGAAGTTGCGGCCCGTGGTCATGGGATAGCTGATCTGCAACTTGACCTTTTTGTCGGGGCCGATGACGAAGACGGTGCGCACGGTGGCGTTGTCGGCGGGAGTACGGCCTTCGCTGGTTTCTCCGGCGCTGGCGGGCAGCATGCCGTAGAGCTTGGCGATTTTCAGTTGCGGGTCGCCGATCATGGGATAGTTCACCTTCGCGCCCTGGGTCTCTTCAATGTCGGCCGCCCACTTGCTGTGGTTGGTAACGGGATCGACGCTCAGGCCGATGATCTTGGTGTTGCGCTTGGCGAATTCCGGTTGCAGCTTCGCCATGTAGCCGAGCTCGGTGGTGCAGACCGGGGTGAAATCTTTGGGGTGCGAAAACAGGATGGCCCAGCCGTCGCCGATCCAGTCGTGGAAGTGGATCGGGCCCTGCGTGGTTTCGGCGGTGAAATCGGGAGCCGTGTCATTGATGCGGGGAACACTGTAAGTTTCAGTCGCGATCGCGGTAGTCATGTTTTTCTCCTCGTTATTTTAAAGTCTATCAAATGACTTGGGTTTCGGTCACGACCCCATTCCAGCCAGGGCAGTGGGGACCAATACAAAACCCACCCGTTCTTGCCGGGTGGGTTGGGGAAAATTAAGGTTAAAGTTCCCTACCCACACGCCGGCACCGGGCAACAACAAGCCATGGCACGGGCGGCGGATGGAAAAAACATACGACTAGGATAGAAGCGCAGACTGACGGTGTCAAACGGTGCGGCCCGCCAACCATCCCGCCTCCCGTAGGTTTTCTGCATCGCCTGGCAAATCCATGCATCCTTTTGACACGGCATCCATGATTTCGATGAGGAACCTCATGAGCGAGACGCGACGGCTGGCAATGGCGCAGTGGGATGTGTTTACGGCAAAGGCGCTCGAGGGAAATTCGCTGGCGGTATTTTCCGACGGGCGCGGGTTGAGCGACGCTGAGATGCAGTTGATCGCGAAGGAAATGAATCTGTCGGAGACGACATTTATTCTTCCGCGGGATGCTGAGACCGAGCGCGAGCGCGGTGTGCGGGTGCGAATCTTCACGGTGCAGGAAGAGTTGCCATTTGCCGGGCATCCCACGCTGGGGACGGCGTTTGCTTTGCGGGGAAACTCCGGGGCGAAGGAGATCGTACTCGAA
>JBEKWZ010000249.1:0-5669 GCA_049512555.1 Candidatus Sulfotelmatobacter sp.
GTAAACAGCTCGCGCTGGTGCGGGGCCACACCGACGCCGACGTGGTTCTGATGCGCAGCCAGTAGCCGCGCGAGAATCCGTGCGTTTCTATGCCGCTTGCGCCAGCGCATTGGCGTGGACGACCTTCGGCTGTCCCCAGAGCCAGGCGACGAGTGCCGCGAACACGAAGTTGGAACTGGTGGTTTCGCAGAAGTGAGCCCAGCGCACGACGTCGGGGAAATAGGGGTTGGGCATCAGCAGCGGGGCGACCCCACTGAGCAAGGCGAATACAGCTCCTGCGGCGAGGGCGCCGCTCAGACGCGGTAGGCCGAGCATCCGCACCAGCAGGAGGCAGAGCACGATGAAGGCCGGAGCGCGCACCAGCAATTCCAGGACGAGAAACGTGGGCATCGGAGGCAGCGTCTGCGAGGCGTAGAAGTCCTTGACGTAGGGCCAGATGATCGAGCCGGCAGTGAAATACAGCAGGAGATACGCCAGATCGCAAACCACAAATTTCCACGCCCGCTCGCGCCGCGACTTTGTGGCGATGGGGTGGTAGTGGTCCTGCTGCGGAGCGGGCCGCCTGCCAAACAACAGCATCCATACGGGGACGGAGAGAACAGCGGCCAGCGTCGACTGCGCGAAGATTCTGGACCAGTCGATGGGAGAATGTGGCAGGAAGTAAACGCCCTCGAGGCCATCGACTAGAGTGATGGCCAGCGGAATGCCCGCCAATGCCGCCCCGAGAGTCCAGCCGCGCCACTCGCTGCGCAACGCTAAAACTGACAACGCGCCGATGGTGATGGCGTTACTCAGGAACATCCACTGCGCAAAGTGCTGGGCAAGGTGGGGCAGGCCCTCTTTGGGCGGGAGCAGGAGCGCGACCAGGGCTCCGGCAAGAAATTGAGCGACGGACACGGCAACGAAAACTGCCAGGATTCGCAGGATTGCGGTTGAGAATTTCACGACACTCCTCCTTTAATTTGCTTTTCGTAGATCGCGATTCCGTCACGCGCCCAGTCCAACAGGGATTCGTAACTGCGGATGCCGCAGTCCAGGGCGAGTCGCGCCGATGTGGGCGCTGCCTTCATTGCCTGCAGCTGTTCGTGCAAGTGCTGTAGGTGAGGCTGAAGTTCGCTTTCGAGAGACTTGAGGATTCCGACCGATGCGGCGGCTCCGACGGCAATTTCGCTGAAAGCGAAGCGGAGCATAACTGCTTTCAGGCCCGATGAAAGGTCTTCGCGGGTGATGGGCGAGGTGATCCATTCTTTGAGTTCGGCGAGCCCCTTCGGAGTGAGGCGGAAAATCTGGCGGCGGCGCAGGCCGGAGCCTTCCTCGACCGTGCCGCGGATCAGACCTTGCTTTTGCAGCCTCCGCAATGCCGGGTAGATTGCGCCCGGGCTGCCGCTGTACGTTTTCATCGACGTCGAAGAGAAGATCTTGCGCAGGTCGTATCCCGACGACGGCTTCATCAGCATGCCGAGCAGGGCGTAACCGAGTGCGGGAATTTTCGGTGAGTTCATTTCGGTGAGGCCTCCAGTTGGATTTCAATCTGGCGGTGAATCTGGTGGTCGGAGGGATCGCCGCAAGTCAGCAACGCTGCGTCGGAGCATTCGCGTTGATGCGTCTTGACCACGTTGTCCAGGGTTGCGGACCGGATTTTTCCATCTTGCAAGCTGACCTCGATTTCGACTTCGAAAGTCTCCTTGCCGACTGCGGCAACGTACTTTCCATCGTTGTTCTTGCCCTTTACGTCGATCCAGTTGTTGGGGGTGTCCGCGACCGGCGTTTGCATCCACGGGGCGGGTAATTTCACTTTCGGTTGCGACGGAGGCACGTGACGCACTAACAGCGTGGCTACATGGCTGGAAGTGTCCAGCGCCTTAAGGGTGAGATCGAAATCAATCGAGTCTTCGCCGAGGATCACGTAGTTCCCGTCCGCCCAGGATGCGGGCGTACCAACCCTGACGTAAGCGTGGTCTCCCGGCCGCTTCAGGTCAGTCTGTTGGATCGCCAACCAGAGATCGGCATAAAAGGTGAGCATGTCGGTGATCGGTCCGATGAGAAACGGCTGGACTTGGCTAAGGTTGGGGACAGAAGGGGGAATCGCGGGATCGAGCGAGAGGGTCTGGCGAAAGCCGAGGCTCTGGGGGGACAGCGACATGGAGGCGTTCGATTTGAAATCGGACCAGCCATACTCTTCGACGAGACGGCCGTTGACGTCTTTCTTCACCACGCCGTTGGCCTGGACTTCGTAGGTCCAGCCGTCGTTGTTGCCCTTCATGTGGTAGGTCAGTTTCTCGCCTTCGGTGTAATGGCGGGCGAGCGGGCTGGGAGTAGGAGCCGTGCTCTGGGCAACTGCCTGAGCGGATGCGAGCGCCGCGAGGGCGCACAAGAAGATAACGGCCGAGCGCAGCAGGCTAGGTGCGGAATGATGCATGTTGAGTAAGCTCCGATAGTACGAGACGTACTATAACGCTGCGTACTATAAAAGTCAAGGCCCCGCGAAACGGCAATGCTGGTGCCGGCGAAAAGCAGGTTTCTCGACTCGACTCCGCAGGATTTTCCGCTTCGCGGAAAATCCTGCTGCGCTCGGAATGACAAAAGGGGTTTACAGGGCAGACCTTCGAAGGCACTCGGAATTCAACGGCACAAAAAACTAAGGGCGGCCAGTGCTGGCCGCCCTCATGGCGAATTGTGGCTGCGAAGCGGGGTTAGACGCCCTTGACGTTCTCAGCTTGCCAGCCCTTGGGGCCTTTGACCACGTCAAACTGCACTTGCTGACCTTCCTGCAGGCTGCGGAAACCACTGGCCTGAATGGCGGAGAAATGTACGAAGACATCCTCGCCGTTCTGGCGGCTGATGAAACCGTAGCCCTTGGCGTCGTTAAACCACTTCACTGTTCCTGTTTCCATGATGTTGCTTGTTCCTTTTTCGTTGATGTAGCGCTGAAGCTTTTCGGGTCTTCTTGCAGGAAGGTCACTCGCTGGGTTGAGCGGAGATGCTTGTACTGCGAAGGAGCTCTAAAGTCAAACGCAACTAAATTGTAAAGAAAGTGCCCCAAAATAGCTACATATTTACTGTGGGCTATGGCTAAACAATTGATGAGATGGATGTTATGGTTCGTCCGTTGGGCGGGAAAACGGCCTCGACTTGCGACCTTTGAGCAAACGATTCATCATTACAAATAATGGGAATTATGCGCTTGCGGATTCTGCTGGTTTCGGCTTTGCTCACTGCTTCGGCGTGGGCGGGGATCGTTGACGAGGTGCGCATCGCCCTGATGCAGAACAATTTTTCTGCCGCGGAATCGGCGCTGAATTCTTATCGCAACCAACAGGGCGTCACGGCGGAATATCTGGAAGCGTATTCGTGGATGGCGCGGGCCGCGCTCGATCAGCGCCAGTATGACCAGGCGACAGCATACGCCAAACTGACGCAGACTCAGGTGCAAGAGTTATTGAAACAGCGCTCGCTCGACGCCGAACCGCACCTGCCACTCGCGCTAGGAGCGGCGCTCGAAGTGCAGTCGCAGGTGCTGATCGCGCGCGGGCAGCGGACGCAGGCGGTTGGGCTCTTGCAGGCTGCGCTGCGGTCGTATGGGAACACTTCGATTCACGACCGGCTGCAGAAGAATCTGAACCTGCTGTCGTTCCAAGGGAAGGTTGCTCCGTCGCTGAAGGCTGACCGGTATTTGGGAGCGACCCTGGCGGCTCCGGACCAATGGCGCGGCGTGCCGGTGCTGCTGTTTTTCTGGGCGCACTGGTGCGCGGACTGTAAGGCCGAGGCGCCCATCATTACGCAGCTGCGTTCGGAGTATGCCGCGAAGGGATTGAAAGTGATTGGGCCGACGCGACTCTATGGTTACACCGCACAGATTGAGCACGCTTCACCCGCCGATGAACTGCAATATATCGAGGCGGTGCGTCGTCACTTTTATTCTGGGCTGCTCGACATGCCCGTGCCGGTGAGCAAGTACAACTTCGAGGTTTACGGCGCGTCAACCACCCCAACGCTGGTGCTGCTGGATCGCGCGGGGAAAGTCGCCTGGTACCATCCGGGGGCGGTGACGTATGACACACTGAAGGCCGAAATTGAGAAGGTGGCGCAATAGTAATGTGGCGCGGGCACTCCAGCCCGCGTCTTACCATGAGATGGCAAGCTTGGAGCGCTTACGAACTCCGCTCTGGCGGCCTGACCGGGAATATAAATCTGATCTGCTTTCGGCAGTCGCGGGCAGGAGTGCCCGCGCCACATAGTCAACGTCCTTCGACTTCTTTCAGTCTTCCCGTTTTCACGTCGTAGACGAATCCTCGCACCGGAATGTGCTTCGGAATCCACGGATGCGATTTTACGCGCTGCATCTGCAGGCGCACGTTCGCTTCGAGATCGTCGAAGGCGTGGAAGTGCGACGGTTCCTCTGCGGTGATTCCCATCTTCTCGGTCAGGCGCGCTTTCAGTTCATCCTCGCGCACTTTCAGCAGGCCGCAGTCGGTGTGGTTGATGATGATGAATTCCTGCGTGTCGAGCAAGTGATGGGAGACGATCAGGGAGCGCAAGGCGTCGTCGGTGGCGATGCCGCCGGCGTTGCGGATCATGTGTGCGTCACCGGGATGCAAGCCGAGGCAATGCTCGAACAGGATGCGGGAATCCATGCAGGCGAGGACCGCGACGTGGCGGCGGGGGCGGACGGCGAGATCTCCCAGAGTGAAATTGCGGGCGAAAGTTTCGTTGGCTTTTAGCAGTTCGTCGGCTACGGACAATTTGAGTGCTCCTGAGGATTGAAAACCGTACGTCTCGGAAAAAACGCGAGAAATGGGGCCCCGGGTTCTCGGGTGCTCCTATCGTTAGGTTCACGTTTAGTTTACCCGTTACAATCGGCGCGTGAATTTGGGATGAACTTGACGGAATGAATCTCGATGACACCATCGTTGCGATTGCCACGCCGAGTGGGCGCGGGGGGATTGGTGTAGTGCGGTTGGCGGGGGCGAGGTCGGTTGAAATTGCGAAGCCGATGCTGCGGCTAAAGCATGAACTCGAGCCCGGGCGTGCAGTGTTTGGGGAGCTAGTTGACCCGTGTGGAGCGGGCACTCTTGCCCGCTTAACGACGGCAGAAACTGTCCCTTCCGTGGAAGGGCCTCATAGGCCTGCGAGTTCTGATCCGCAGCAAGCGAAGCGGGCAGGAGTGCCCGCTCCACATGGGGCGCCTGCTCCACCAGGGTCGTCTGCAGATGAGCGGCGCATCGACGAAGTGGTCGTCACCCACTTTGCAAAGCCGCACTCTTACACGACCGACGACATTCTTGAGATTTCGGCGCATGGTTCGCCAGTCGTGCTGCGCCATATTGTGGAGCTTTGTGTGGCAGCGGGAGCGCGGCTGGCGGAGCCGGGGGAGTTTACGATGCGCGCCTTCCTCAACGGACGCATCGACCTGACGCAAGCCGAGGCGGTGCGCGACCTGATCGACTCGCAGACTTTGTATCAGGCGAAGGTGGCGGCGCAGCAGCTGGAGGGCGCGCTCTCGCGGCGGCTGCAGCCCATCAAGAAACAGCTGGTGGAACTGATTGCGGTGCTCGAAGCGGGGATTGATTTCGCGGAAGACGATGTGTCGGTGATGCCGGATGCCACGATTCTCACTCACATTGCCGGCGTATGTGCGCCGCTCGAACAGCTCAGCGCCAGCTTCGCCT
>JBEKWZ010000250.1:0-5649 GCA_049512555.1 Candidatus Sulfotelmatobacter sp.
AAGAATGGAGACTTTCAATGGACCGGTCCAGCCCCATCCGAAGTAGAAGTGAAGCCCCTGTCTTTGTGGTCGGATGCGCGCGCTCGGGAACAACCCTGCTCTACGACACGCTGCTGTCAGCGGGGGGGTTTGCCATCTATCTCGGCGAGTCAAACATCTTCAATTTACTAGCGCCGCGATTTGGCGACCTCAGCGTACGAAAGAACCGGGAACGGATGCTGGATGTCTGGTTGGGGAGCCGCCTGTTTCGAGTATCAGGACTCGATCGCCGCCAGATTGAAGAAAAGATTCCGGACAACTGCCAGAATGCCGGCGATTTCCTCCGCACTGTGATGGACGAGATCGCGCGGCAGCAAAATGCCCGGCGCTGGGCGGGGAATGCTCCCGAAGAAATTCTCCATCTGAAGCACATCAAGGAAACGATTCCCGAAGCATTGATTATTCATGTTATCCGCGACGGCCGCGACGTGAGCCTCTCTCTCTCCGAGAAGCGTTATATCCGCCCCTTCCCGTGGAAAGACCGGGAGACGCCGGAAGGCGCGGCACTCTATTGGGAGTGGATCGTTCAGAAAGGCCGGGCCGCTGCTGCCATGCTCGGGAAGGATTACATCGAAGTGCGGTTCGAGGAACTGGTAGGAAATCCTCGGAGTGTTCTCCAGCAGCTGAGTGCTTTCCTGGAACACGATCTAGACTACGACCGCGTCCTTAAAACTGCCATCGGCGCGGTGGGTAAGCCGAACACATCGTTCACGAAGCAGCGCGATCGAGGCTTCAACCCGGTCTCGCGCTGGAAGAAACAGCTCAGCAACGCGCGGCTCACAAAAATTGAAGGGTTGGTCGGCAACACTTTATCGGAACTGGGATACGAGTTGGCTACTCCGGGTGCGGCCGCATGCAACAGTCTCGATCTGGCCTGGAACCGGCTGCTTTATCGCGAATTTTTCGAGCTCAAATATCAGATGAAGACGAACCGCGTTGTGCGGAAGATTCGGCCTGCGCTTACGTCGGCACAAGTGGACGAGATTGTCATAGTCGATGATCGTGCAGCAGCGGGCTGTGGAATTCCGCAGAATGCAGGGCTGACGGTTCAGACGATTGGCAGACCGCCCTCGGCGGCTTAGTATTCGTTAGTAGGAAAGGGTTTGGAAATGGCGATGACAATTCTCAAAATAGCGGCCGGTGCGGCAGTCGTTCTGATCTCGCTGGCAGCAGGAGCGGCTCAGTCGGCCAGCCACTCCCAGGTTCATACTAATTATTCGCACACAAATTATTCGCACACGTCCCACTACCAGGGCGCAGGGAGCCACGAGGGCAAGAGCCTGCCTCGCTCCACTGTGGCCCCAGTTGTAAAACCCGCCGCCACGGCGGGGTCGGTGAATGTACACTCGTCGGAAGTTAACCGGTTGGAGCGGCAAAGCGCGGTCCAGCTTGCAGCTGAGACGAAGCACGAAGCCAGGCCGACCGCCAGCTCTAACTACACTGCTCATTCCGAAGCGTCTACCCGTGGATCGGGCATTAACTTCGCGTATCACTCGGCCCATAGCGCTCAAACTACTCGATCCTCCGGGTCGGGCGGCCGGAGGCCCTGACCCTTTCCCATCCATAAGCGCAGGGGCAAAACCCCGAAATCAAGATATACTACCCGCTCGGCGGATTAAACCGGCTGGTTGCACAGCCTCCCGACGCGGCGCGGACTAGCCGATCGCTCAAGGCCGGTCTCTCGATTGCGGAACAACTCTCTGACTTCGGCAGCAGCACAATAACTCGCTATGCTTTTCGATACCCCGGTTTTTATCCTCTTCCTATGCCTGACCACCCTGTGCTACTGGTGTTTGAAGTTCCGCGCCCAGAATAAATTTCTGCTTTTTGCCAGCTATCTTTTCTACGGCTGGTGGGACTGGCGATTCCTGTGTCTGATGATCGCCTCCACTCTGATCGACTACTTCATCGCGATCAAAATCGCGGACGCGGAAGATCAACGCACGCGGCGGTCGTTGTTAATTCTGTCACTGGTGATCAATTTTTCGATCCTGGGATTTTTCAAGTACTTCAATTTTTTCGCCGATTCCCTGCATACTTCACTGTCCGCTCTGGGCGTTCAGGTCTCGCTGCCGCTGTTACGAATCATTCTTCCGCCCGGCATTTCGTTTTATACGTTTCAGGAAGTCGCTTACATCGTCGACGTTTATGCTGGAAGAATTCCGGCTTCGCGGTCATTTTTTGATTACGGCCTGTTCATCAGTCTCTTTCCGCACCTGATTGCCGGCCCGATCCAGCGGCCTTCGCACCTTCTGCCCCAGGTTCAGAAACCGCGGCAGTGGGATTCCGACAAGGCCTTCGATGGTCTGCTGCTGATTCTGGAAGGCCTGTTCCGCAAGTGTGTGATTGCCGACAACTGCGCGCTCATTGCCAACGCCGCGTTTGGCGGGGCGTTTGGCAAGCCGAGTCTGCCTGTGGTGATGCTGGGAACCTACGCGTTCGCCTGGCAGATTTACGGCGACTTCAGCGGCTACAGCGACATTGCGCGGGGCAGCGCGCAGCTGCTCGGGTTCCACTTCATGGTGAATTTCCGCCAGCCCTATTTCGCCGACAGCATTCAGGACTTCTGGCGACGCTGGCACATCAGTCTGAGCACATGGCTGAGAGACTATCTGTACATTCCTCTAGGGGGAAATCGCAACGGAGAAGGACAAACCTATCGCAATCTATTCATCACTATGCTTCTCGGCGGTTTGTGGCATGGGGCGAACTGGACGTTCGTGGTTTGGGGAGGCTTGCACGGCAGCTGGCTGGCGATCGAAAGGAAGTTGACCCGTGATCGCGGAGTTTCGCTGGCATCGATTCCAAAGTGGATCAAGCAGATCTTCATTTTCCACCTGGTCTGCCTGGCTTGGATTTTTTTTCGCGCCGCGTCGCTACGAGAGGCGTGGGGAATGCTGAGAGGAATTACGGTCTGGAGTTGGAGACCGGAATTTCCCGCGGCATTCCTGTTCCTTGCAATCTTTTCAATTCCACTGTTGATCCTGGATGCCTTCCTAGAGTCGTCGGGGGACGAGTATTGCTTTGCCTCCGCGCGGGTTGAGCGACGAGTCGCGTTTGGGCTGGCATGCACATTGATCATTGCATTCTTAGGGGCGAATCAAGCAAATGCCTTCATCTATTTCCAATTCTAAGGGCGCGTCCAATCCGGAGGGCGAAGCCAAGGCGGGCGCCGCGACCACAGTTGCGCCGCCAGGCAAAGCTCCCGTCAGTGCCAAGACAGGCATAATTCTGCTGCTGGCGGGATTGGTGGTCATCTTCGCCGCCCTGGAAATAGCATCTCCGGTCATTCTCAGGCATTTCAGCCGCATCGAACGGCGCATCGACGCAGAACTCGCCATCGCACAGCGGCTGCAGCCGACGGAAGATGGACATCCAACTCTTCTGCTGGTGGGGAACTCGCTGCTGGATGAGGGCGTTCAGCTCGACAGCCTGCGCAGCGATCTGGCCTCTGATTATGCGGTGAAGAGGCTGGTCATCGAGCAGACTCATTATCTCGACTGGTATTTCGGTTTGCGCCGCATGCTCGAACAAGGAGCGCGCCCCAGCGTGGTCGTGGTTACGCTCGATCCCAGCCAGCTCGCCTCCGGGTTCACGTTGAGCGAATCGTTTGCGCACCGGCAAATGAGCATTCGCGATTTCCCCCGCGTCGTGCGCGAGGCCGATCTCGACCGCACCACCGCCAGCACTTATTTTTTCGCTCACTTCAGCAACTGGCTGGGGGACAAAGGCTATATCCGGCAGTGTGTGATGATTCTGATGGTGCCGAACTTCCGCGAACTCGCGGCCCGCATCGCCGATCACGGCTCCCACATCAACGACCGTGCCAGGCTGGTCGGAATCGCCCAGCAACGATTGCCTGAACTCGCTGAGCTCGGCCAAAAATACGGAGTACGCATCGTTGTGTTGTTTCCTCCGGCCTTGCGCGAAAACTACTCGCTCGATATTCAGCAGCTGGGGCCGAGCCTGAATGTTCCCGTCCTCGTGCCGTCGCGTCCCGGCGAATTTCCCCGCGATCTCTACCGCGACGGTTTCCACCTGAATGCGCAGGGGGCGAAAATCTTCACCACGCGCCTGGGCCGGGAGCTTCGGGCGCTACCGCCCGTCCAGATCGCCGCCGACCCACACTAGGTGTACGGACGTGAACCGTCTCTTCAGCTTCATGCCATTTTCCCTGATCTCCCTTGCCTGAGTCGCACATAACCAAAGCCAAATCAGAGAGTTACAGGGGTGAGCAAGAGATGACAACGGCCCTGCGCGTGCTTGTAACTCACCGTAAATGCTGGCAATGTAAAATCAGTATCAGGGCAATTTTGCGCCAATTCCGCCCCATCGGGAACCCGTAACCAAAAATGATCTACGGAATCAAAGTCGTGGCCAAGTACCTGTTAGGCAAGGACAAGGCTGACCGGAATTTCCGTGTGTACCCGGATGACACATTTCTCGTGTCGTACCCGAGATCGGGCAACACTTGGACGCGATTTCTGATTGCCAACCTGGTCTATCCGCAACGCAACGTAAGCTTTCTCAACATCGAAGAGCTGATCCCCGACAGTTCCTCGCAATCCAATCGCGCGCTCAAGCGCATTCCTCGGCCACGGATTATCAAGACGCACCAGTACTTCGACCATCGTTATCCCAAGACGATCTACATCGTGCGCGATCCCCGCGATGTTGCCCTCTCCTATTACGACTTTCAGAGGAAATACCGGCAGATCGAAGACGGCTACCCGCTGGAGCGCTACGTCGACGAGTTTGTATCGGGCCGCTTGTCCTCGGCCGACTGGGGAACCTGGGGAGAAAACGTCGCCAGCTGGATCTATACCCGGGGAAACCGGAAGGAATTCCTGCTGCTCCGATACGAAGACATGATCAAGAACACGCAGTCGGAACTGAACCGGATCGCGCTGTTTCTGGGGATCGATCCAGAGCCGTCGCGTTTGCGGCGTGCAGTCGAATTGAGTTCTGCCGACCGGATGCGCGAACTGGAGAAGCAGGAAGAAGATCAATGGATTGGCACGAAGAATCGCCGCAAGGACATCCCGTTTGTGCGCACCGCAAAATCGGGTGGTTGGAAGACTTCTCTGCCCGAGGCCTGCGCCCGCCAAATTGAATCCGCCTGGGGCCCGATCATGAAGTTCGTGGGATATCCCCTGAGCCACGCGACGCCTTCTGAAAAGGAATGTCCCGAAGCGATTGAGGTTCAATAAGCCTCCCCGTTCTCAATTCATGAAAAAGAAAATTGTCATCATCGGCGCGGGACCAACAGGACTGGGTGCAGCCTACCGGCTTCACGAACTCGGCTACGAAGATTGGACACTCTACGAGAAATCCGATTACGTTGGGGGCCATTCCAGTTCGCATGTGGATGAGCACGGCTTTGTGTGGGATGAGGGCGGTCACGTTATTTTTTCGCACTACCCTTACTTCGACAAACTCGTCGATGACATGCTGGGGAAGGAAGAGAACCATTTAATCCGCGAAAGCTGGATCGTGAAAGGGGATTCGTGGATTCCCTACCCTTTCCAGAACAACCTGCGATATCTGCCCAAGGCCGCGCAAGTGAGTTGTCTGCTGGGCGCAGCCCGCGCGGCCGCGAACGGCAAAGCG
>JBEKWZ010000251.1:0-5648 GCA_049512555.1 Candidatus Sulfotelmatobacter sp.
CTTGACTTCAATCACGCCCTCGCCCACTTCGAGCACCGAGATGTCAAAAGTCCCGCCGCCGAAGTCATACACGGCGATCATCTCGTCTTTCGTTTTGTCGAGCCCGTAAGCCAGCGCGGCCGCCGTGGGCTCGTTGATGATGCGCTTCACTTCGAGCCCGGCAATCTGCCCGGCATCTTTCGTAGCCTGCCGCTGCGCGTCGTTAAAATACGCGGGCACGGTGATGACCGCCTCGGTCACTTTCTCGCCGAGATAATCTTCCGCCGCCTTCTTCAGCTTCTGCAGAATCAGCGCAGAAATCTGGGGCGGGGTGTACTCCTTGCCCTGCGCCAGCACCGCGACGTGGTCGCCCGACTGCACAACCTTATAGGGCACCATCTTGATTTCTTCCGACACTTCGTCGTAGCGGCGTCCCATAAACCGCTTGATCGAATAAACGGTGTTTTCCGGGTTGGTGATGGCCTGCCGCTTGGCGACTTGGCCGACCAGCCGTTCGCCGGTCTTGGTAAATCCGACCACAGAGGGCGTAGTTCGCCCTCCTTCTTCATTAGGGATCACTTTAGGCTCGCCGCCCTCCATGACCGCCACGCAGGAATTGGTAGTCCCCAGGTCAATTCCGATAATCTTTCCCATAAAACGCTCCTTGTAACAGCTAAGTTCTTTAAAATCAATGCAGCAATGATTGCGTCAAGCAACATGCTAAGACTTGAGTGGATCGTTGTCAAGGTTTAGATGCGGCTGAAGCGAAGGAAGTTGCGACAATGAAGATGATCGGTGACTTGGCAGTTTTGACGCTTCAAAATGCAATCTGTGCGATGAATAACCCAGCGCCTCGATCCTATTGATTCACCGCACCCTTTGCCGTACCCTGAAGCGAGGATCAACCGATGAACATCGAAATCCGGGATGCAGCCCTGGAAGCCAGAATCCGAAAGCAACTCCAAGCCACCGGCTCCAACAGCGTCGAGGAAGTGTTGCTCCGTCTACTGGACACGCAGGAAGAACAGGACCGTTGGCTTTCGGAGAACCGCGAGGAGATCAATGCGAAGATTCGTCGCGGTATCGTGCAACTCGACCGCGGAGAGGGGATTCCGGAAGACCAGCTCGACGCCTACATGGCGAAACTGAAGGCTCAGCCTGAATGAGAAGGCGTTACGTCCTTAGCGCCGGAAGCCGCATTCGATCTTGTCAAAATCTGGCGCTACATCAAGAAGGAAAGCAGTCTGAAGATCGCAGATAGTGTGGAAGCGGCTATTCGCGACCAGATCGTTTCGCTAGCCAGAAGGCCTGGCATCGGTCACTGGCGCAAGGATCTCACGGACGAAGCCGTGAAGTTCTTCCCCGTCTATTCTTATCTCATCGTCTACCGGCCCGACACGAAACCTCTGCACGTAGTCGCCATCCTCCAAGGCCGCCGGGGACGTGCAACGAGCTCTGAAAGATCGGCGCTAAGCCCAAAGCGGGATTTTACCATCGGGCGAAAAAGGAGCTAGGATTGCGAGTGCGCGGAGCCGAAGACTATTACAACTTCAAACAATACATCCGCCAGAATCCGGTCAAGCAGAAGCTGGTGTCTGCATTCACTGATTATCTTTACAGTTCGGCTCGGCCGGAATTTATTATGGGTGATGTCCCCCAGCGGCTGAAGCCGTCCAGCCTAACCGCCTGAATCGCAGCGCTGAAAGCGCTGCGCCACCCAAAAGCTCCTACCGAGGCGGCCCACATTTTTCCATTGAAATCTGTTATGCAGCGCGTGGGACACAAAACGTAATGATCAAGATCAGCTCGTCAACCGCCGATTGGCTAGAACTTGCTAAACAGCCCGCCCAGCCTCTATCCTGATCTCCCCTGCCAGATTCTTCGACGCAGTACAGGAGCGCTATGAAATCCCTCGCATTGATTTTCCTGACTCTCACGCTTTTCGCTCTCGCCGCCATCGCTGCCGATCAGCCTACGCCGCCCGCCGAGGGCACTCCGGCACCCAGCTTTACGCTGCCCAGCCAGGAGGGCGCGCAGGTTTCGCTCGATCAGTTCAAGGGGAAGTGGGTCGTGCTTTATTTCTATCCCAAGGATTTCACCTCGGGCTGCACGATTGAAGCGCATAACTTTCAGCGCGACCTCGACAAGTACACCGCCAAGAATGCCGTCATCGTTGGCGTGAGCGTGGATAACGTCGACTCACACAAGAGCTTCTGCACGAAAGAGGGGTTGAACTTTAAGCTGCTCGCCGATCCAGATCACGCAGTCGTGGCGAAATACGGCTCCGTCATGGAATACAACGGCATGACCATCGCCGCCCGCAACACCTTCCTGGTCGATCCCAAGGGCGTGATTCGGAAGGTATACCTGAAGGTGAGCCCCCAGGGTCATAGCGAAGAGGTGCTGTCCGATCTGCAAAAGCTGCAGTCGGCAAATTAGAACGCTATAAGCGATCGATTTTTTCTTTTGTGGCAGGGTGCGCCATGTCTTGTGTTTTTTGTGCGAGACGTGGGATTCCACTGACTCCAACCCTCTCAGTTCGCTAGCTATAGGGCACGGTTTCAAATCGGAACTGCAATCTGCGAAAAAGTGCTTATGGGTGGCGCAGCGCTTCCAGCGCTGCGATAGATTGGCCTCGAGAGAGCGGCTTTAGCCGCCGAGGTACTTATGACCGCGCCGCACCGAGGCAACACCGGGTTCAGCGTCTGCTTCATCACCGCTTCCACCGTTCAGCGAAAACTGCTATTCAACAAACCGCCGATGGCGAAGTTATTTGTAGAAGTCTTATTTCACTATCGAGACCACAAGAACTACGAATTTGTGCTGATGCCCGATCACTTTCATCTGCTGATCTCGCCCATGCTGAGTCTCGAGTGATCTCTGCAATTGATCAAAGGAGGATTCTCCTACCGAGCCAAGAAAAAACTGGGATTCGCTGGCGAGGTCTGGGAGAAGAGCTTTTACGATCGGCGAGTTCGCGGGGCTGACGACTATTACAACTTCAAGCAATATATTCGCCAAAATCCAGTCAAACAGGGTCTGGCGGTGGTAATCGCCGATTATCCCTACAGTTCAGCGCGTCCGGAATTTTTGATGGACGAAGTACCTCAGCGGCTGAAGCCGTCCAGCTTAACCGCCTGAATCGCAGCGCTGAAAGCGCTGCGCCACCCAAAAGCGCGTTCCAACCTAACTTCTATTCTGATTCCACCACCCACAACGGCTCCCCGCCCAGCGAGTGATAGAAGCCCCATCCCGCCAGCGCCACTACACTGAGCAGGGCCAGCGCGGCTGTGGTCATGTACCAGGCGGAGAAGTCGGCGGTGAAGGGCACGTTCGCCAGCATGTCCACGGTAAAAGCCCCAACCGCAAGCGGCACCAGACCGAAGCGCAGGACGATCAGCGCCAGGATGCCGTAGACGAGGAGAAGCACCGGGAAGTTCACGGCCAGATGCGTGCTCTGCAGCGACTGCAGACCGACGAAGACCGCAACGAACAGGACTGCCGCAATCCGCTCCGTGTGCACTACCTTGATCCCGACTAGCCGAAACAGAAACTCGACCAGCACCTTCAACCCGAGCAGCACGAAGAAGAACTGCAGCGTGCCGAAAATCGCGTTAGGAAACTGGACCAGCCACTGTCCGAGCGCCTCACGCCCTCCCAGTAAATAGCCCGACCCACCCAGCTGGGGCGAGGCGCCCATCCGCGCCAGCGGAATGTTCCCCGCCTCAATGATGACCAGCCAGAGCGCGCCAAATGCGACGCCAAACAGAATGTCGCGTCCCACCACTGGATCCCGGAGCTGACCGGAGATCAGGCGACTCCAGGAGATGATGGCCTGTGGCCAATTGCGGCGAATCCATGGCTCGACCGCCAGATACAGCATCCAGGTCGCGCCTCCCCACAGAAGCGCGCCCGCAATATCCAGAATCAGATATCCGAAGGTTTGAAAGCCGGCCGCAAAGTGCGAGCGGCACAGCCACAGTCCCATTTGCAGGGCGAACATCACAAAAGCCAGGCGCAGCGCGCCGTCGCGGTCGCCGCGTCCATGGCGGTAATTGCGGCGCGCCAGCAGCCCGCCTCCCACCAGCACGGAGATCAAGATCGATATCCCGATAACCTGGGCGATCCAGTTCTTTTTTTCGTCCGCGGATTTTGCAGCGACCATGCGCCACGGCTTGTTCCAGTTTCCGATCATCGCGAAAAACACGGGCTTGCCATGCCAGGCGGCGGCTTCCACTCGCAGCGGACGCGTCGAGCCGGGCCATACTCCGGTCCATGCCGCGCGCGCGTCGGCCATGCCCAGCGAAGTCCACTCCGGCTGCGCGGGCTGCAGCTTGGACGCATCCACTTCCGCCGCGGAAAACAGAGAGCTCCAATCCGGCGGCGTGGTCGACGGAGCCGCGGTATCTTTCTGCGGCGGAATCGCCTGCAGGTAAATCAGCCTGCCCTTGGCATCGAGCTTCACATTGACCATGCCCGAGAGCGTGGTCGCCGGATCTTCCTCGGTGATCACGCCGGGAACCAGGAAACCATCCCTGTAACCTTCGGCTCTCAGCAGGTCTGGACTCTGCCGATACCATAACTGCAGCATGGTCGGCCGCCCGGCGAGCACTTCATCCCAGTTGGAAGGCGTCTTGCTTTCTTTTTCTACGGAGTCGCGGAAATTAGTGTCGTAGTCGAATCCGAAAGCACTGTCAGCCGGCTTCTCCGGATAGCCGACTTGCGCCAGGATCTCGCGCGCCTTGTGGGCCAGCACCTCAGGAGTCTGCTCCAGATGCATCTTCTCGACGGCGCTATAGCGAATGTTAAGGTAGGTTCCGACCGTGAGCCCGAGCAGCACCGCGATCAGACACGTGACCGCGACGCCGGGGCGCAGGCCTGTGGTTTCGCCAGAGGCGGCGACCAGTTGCGGCGACGGCGTTTCTCCGGCGGCCAGCGCCGCGGCCAGCGGATCTCCGCCGGGCAGCGCCGCGGCTACTGCCAGCGCGGTCGCCGGACGCGCCGTGGGCTCGGTCTCGAGGCAGCGCAGAATCACCTTCTCGACAATCGGATCTAGATCCTTCACTACCGACGACGGTCGGCTGGGCGTGCGGTCCGCGCCAACCAAAGCCAGCTTCGCCGTAGAGTCGGCGAAAGCCCGCTTGCCCGTAAAAACTTCATACAGCACCAGCCCGAGCGCATAAATATCGCTGCGCGTGCTCACTTCTTTCCCCGCCAACTGTTCGGGCGCCATGTACGCTGGAGTGCCGCTGCGCACCTCCTGCCCGCGGATGTCGTCGGCCACGCCGGCCAGTCCGAAATCGGTGATCACTACATGCCCACGCCCGTCGAGCATGATGTTGGCCGGCTTCAGGTCGCGATGCAGAACCCCCTTGGCATGAGCTGCGGCCAGTCCCGCGCAAAGGTGCCGTGCGATGTCGAGCGCTTTGTCGGGAGGCAGCCGGCCGATGCGGCGCAGCAGGGAAGCCAGGTCTTCGCCATCGACATACTCCATGGTGAAAAATGTCTGGCCATCGACCTCGCCCACGTCGTACACGCGGCAAACATTGGGATGCGAAACCCGGCGGGCCATGCGCACTTCATTGCGAAAGCGTTCGAGCAATCCCTGGTCGCGCCCGGCCTCATCCGGCAAGAACTTCATGGCAACGGCTTGGCCCAGAGTCAGATCG
>JBEKWZ010000252.1:0-5637 GCA_049512555.1 Candidatus Sulfotelmatobacter sp.
CGGCCACACTACTGACGAAAAGGTGAAGAACCTGATAGCGGCAACGGAACAGTTGCTGGACCGGTTGGGATTTCCGCGTTCGATCGCCGATCTCGGAATCTCGAAGGAAGAATTTGAGCGCGCGATGCCTGAACTGACCAAGCGGGCCTTTGAAGATCCGTCGTGGCGCTCGAATCCGCGGATGCCGCTGATGAGCGAATTGTCTGATCTGTTTTGGAAGGCTTACCAGGGACGAAGTTCGGCGAAGGTGGTCAATGTGTCTCAGCAACAGACCGCTTAGCGAGGGTGGAGCGTATGGAGATAGTTGCCGTTTGGCAAAAGATTGATGAAGAACGCGTGGTTCTTGCCTTGCAAGAGGCCGGAGAACAACTGGACAGTGCGGAGGGCGAGATCATTCTGGATTTTTCTTCGGTGCGACGGGTTGACCCGAGTGCAGTGCGGGCGCTGGAGAAGTTCGCCAGCACCGCTGACGACAAAGCCGTCAAGGTTGCGTTGCGCGGCGTCAACGTGGATGTCTACAAAGTGCTCAAGCTGGTGAAGCTGGCGTCTCGATTTTCTTTTGTGGCCTGAGATGCGCGATCGCGGCGCGGATGGATTGGAGAAGTGCTATGCAGAACCATCAACAAAGTGACCGTCTTTCCTGGGGTGACACCGTATTCCTGCATCTGGAACGCCAGGGCATGCCGCTCAACGTGGCCAGCGTCAGCGTGCTGGAGGGTGACATCTCATTCAAAGATTGCCTCCAATTCATCGAGTCGAAGCTGCCGCTGATTCCCCGCTACCTGAAGCGGGTGGTCGCCCCGCCGCTCAATATTGGGCTTCCCAGCTGGGAATACGATCCCGACTTCGATATCCGCAACCATGTGCGCGAGGTGACGCTCAAACACGGCACCGATACAGAACTCAAAACGCTCGCTGGAAAGCTTTTCAGCGTAGTCATGGACCGGCAGCACCCGCTGTGGGACATAACCTTTGTCCGGGGGCTGAAAGGCAATTGCACCGCGCTCATCTTGCGCTTACATCACTGCCTGGCCGACGGGATTGCCGGAGTCGGCATCATGAGTAAGCTGCTGGACGCGAATCCGGTGGCGCCACCTTTGCCGAAAAAGAAGATTCGTCTCCGCGTTCCCCCTCCGCGCGATGCCATCAATTCTGTTATGGACGGAGTGGTGACCTCCTACGCTGATTTTGTCAAACGGATTCTTTCGGCGTGGACTGACCTGCTGGACATGGCGCAGCGCACGTCGGCGAATGGGGGAAACCTGGTGGCGACGGAGGAGTTTTCCCGTCTGATGCCGGAGATTACTGCCCTCACCGAGCGGATACGGTTCAACGTGATTTACCGCGGACCGCAGAAGTTCGCCTGGGCCGACATTCCGCTGGCGGATGTCAAAGCCATACGGAAGACCTGCGAAGTCAGCGTGAATGACGTCGTTCTCGCGCTGGTGACGGCCACCATCCGGCGTTACTCAGAGTTGCATGGGGATCGGGTGAAGGGAAAGCTGCTCCGCATGATGGTTCCGGTCAACCTGCGCGGTAATGACAGCGCAGGTGAACTGGGGAACCGCATCTCGCTGGTTCCGGTCACTATTCCACTGGATATTCGCAATCCGCGAAAACTGTTGGCGGCGGTGCATGAAAGAACGGAATTTCTCAAGCGCTCGCATGCTGCGGAGTTAGTCAGCCTGGCGGGTGGCTTGATCGGCATGTTTCCCAGTGCGGTGCAGGGACTTGCCGGGCAGATGTTGAGCCAGTTGCCCATCACACCCTTCAACCTGGTTTGCACTAATGTGCCGGGGCCGCAATTTCCGCTTTACCTACTCGGCCACAAGATGGTGCGCTGGTACCCGTACGTTCCCGTGGGCGGCGAGATGGCGGTTAACTGCGCCATCTTGAGCTATGACGGGAACGTGTATTTCGGGTTCAGCGGAGACGTGCATGCCGCACCCGATCTGCGGCGGTTGGAAGGCTTTGTGAAATTGAGTTTCGAGGAGTTGCGGGAAGCGGCAAGGGTCAGGCCACCGAAGAGAACGAAAAAGCGAGCCCAAGAAACGGCCGCGGCGAAGTCCGCGCCGGTTGAGACAGTTCGTGTTCCGATCCCCGTTCCGGCAAGCCTTCCTTCACTGGAATCAAGGCGAGAACCGAAACTAGAACCACTGACCGGGCTGGAGAAAGTTCACACGCAGTTCAATGTTGCATAGATCGTAAGACTGTGGGGTAGAGACCGTGGTAGGTAGCTACTTTCCCGCGCAATTGACGGACTGGTTGACCTCTGGAAAAACCCTGTTCCTGACCATCCACGTTCTAGGTGTCGCATGCTTCGGTTACATTGTGGCGAGGCGGCTAGTACCGCTGCTGCGAGCCGAACGCGATCCTCGTTTTGACCGGCCCCTGGCTCGGCTGGCAAAAGTTGGCAAGTTCTGGCTGGGGCAGTGGAAGCATCCACGCTACAAAACAGCTGGAACGTTACACATTCTTATTTTTGCTGGGTTCATTCTCCTGGCGACGCGCGCCTTCACTGTGCTGATTGTCGGCGTCTCCGCGACTTTTGTGATGCCGGGGCTTTCGGGGGAAGCCGGCCGCGTCTACAACGTCGTCACTGACTACGCCGCCACAATTGTGTTCCTCTGCATGATTGTCGCCGTGATTCGCCGTCTGGTATTCAGGCCTGCGCGATACGAGGTGCCAGCGAGGTTCGGCAAAGCGCACAAGGCTGATGCTGTCTTTCTGTTGACGCTGATCGCAGTTCTCATGGTGGCCGACAGTCTGTTTGCTGCCGCTAAGGCCGCCGCTCAGGCTCAGCAGGGGCAGCCGGTCGAATCCCTGGCCGTCCTGTCATTGCCTTGGATGTTGCAGATTGTGTTCGCTTCGTCTTCCCTCCTCACACTCCGAGACGTCTACTTCGGAGCCTATCTTCTTCATGAAGTGACTTTTTATTTCTTGTTGTGCTACCGGCCGTTTGGAATTCAGTTCCACGTGGAAACTTCGTTGTTCAACGTTTACTTCGCAAAGTTGGAGCGCGGGACGCTGAAGCCGGTGAAGTGGGGCGTGAGCGATGAGTATCTCGACCAAGTGAAGTCCTTCGGAGTAAAGACCTTCGAGGACTTTACCTGGAAGCACATGCTCGATTTCTATTCCTGCGCGGACTGCGGGCGGTGCTCGGATAACTGCCCGGCCAATGCGGTGGGAAGGCCGCTTTCGCCCAGGTTTATCGGCATTAAGGCGAGAGACTACGCCTTCCAGCACTATCCGATGTTTGGCAAAGCGAGTAACGGCAAGGCGCTGATCGGCAACATTTATTCAGAGGACGAAATTTGGTCTTGCACAACCTGCGGCGCTTGCGAGGAAGAGTGCCCGCTTCTGGTGGAATACATCGACAAAATCGTCGATCTACGACGCGGCATGGTCGATGACGGGAACGTGCCGCAGTCTTTGCAAAAGCCGCTGAAGGCACTGGAGAGCCGCGGCAACCCTTACGGCAAGATGGAAAAGAAGAGGGCCGACTGGGCGAATGCCAAAGAGTTTCAACAGGTTTGCCGCGTCAAAACTCTGGGCAAAAACAACGCGGCAGAGACTTTGTATTTTGTGGATAGCATTACTTCTTATGACGACCGGATGCAGTCCATCGGGCGGGCCACCGCGAAGATTCTCGATCATGTTGGCAAGAATTTCGGAATTCTAGGTGCGGCGGAACAAGACAGCGGCCATGAAGTCCGGCGGTTTGGGGAAGAGCTGCTGTTCGCCGCTCTGCGCAATCACAATGTGGACGCGATCAAAGCATCCGGAGTGAAGCGAATCGTCACCGCTGATCCCCACGCTTTCAACGCGCTGAAACATGACTACAAAGATAGTCCGCCGGTGGAGCACATCAGCCAGGTGATCGCGCGGGAAGTGAAGGCGGGCACGATCAAGTTCAACGCGGTGGAAAACGGAAACAACGTTTACACCTACCACGACCCCTGCTACCTGGGACGCCACAACCAGGTCTATGACGATCCCCGGGACGTGCTCGACGCTATTCCCGGTTTGAAGCGAGTTGAGATGACCCGCTCGCGCGACCGCTCGTTCTGCTGCGGGGGCGGCGGGCTGATGATGTTTTACGAACCTAAAGAAGAGCAGCGCATGGGCGTTAAGAGAGTGCAGATGGCGGTGGAAGCCGGGGCCAATGTGATTGTGACGGCGTGTCCATTTTGCATGGTGAACATGGAAGATGCGATCAAGGTGGCAGGTCTGGAAGGAAAGCTGACCGCCATCGATCTGGCGGAGCTGGTGGATCAGCAAATCGTTCGTGAAGATTCGAACGCTACTAAAACGCTTGGAGGTGCATGTGGAGATTCTAGTTTGTGTAAGACGAGTGCCTGACACATCGGAAAACGAGATTGAGCTCAACAGCGCGGGAAATGATATTGAGCGCGACGAGTTGGTTTATTCCATCAATGAGGCGGACAACTACGCCGCTGAAGAAGCGCTGCAGATTGTAGCCCGAGTTGGCGGCAACGTCACCGTGGTCACGGTTGGCGGCGAGGACGACGAAGAAGTGCTCCGCCGGGAGATGGCCATGGGCGCCAGTCATGGCGTGCTGATTACCGACGACGCTTTCAACGGATCGGACGGCCGGGGTATCGCGACCATCCTGAAGGCATTTGTGCAGAAGGGCAGCTACGACTTGATTCTCACCGGGGTTCAGGCAGAAGACGGAGCGGCGCAGGTCGGCGGAATGCTGGCGGCTATGTTGGACTATCCGTTCGCATCGCTAGTGACTTCCATTGAAGTGCTGGACGGCCGAAAACTGAAAATCAGCCGCGAGATTGAAGGCGGTAATAAAGAAATGAATGAGATCGATCTGCCGTGCGTGCTCTCGATTCAGACCGGCATCAACGAACCTCGCTACGTCGGGATGCGCGGGATCCGCGCGGTAGCGGCTGTGCCGATACCGACGTTCGGTGCGTCGCAGCTTGGGGTTGACCCCGGCACCGTTGGGGAAGCGCCCGCGAGAGTGAAACGAGTGGACTACTTCGTTCCTGTGCTCGGCAAGGGTGCTGAGATGCTCCACGGCAGCCGGGAAGAAAACGTCGACAGAGTTCTGGAATTGGTCGCAGCCAATGGAGGGTTGAAATAATGGCTCGAATATTTGCTTACATCGTGCACAAAGCTGGTGTGGTTGACGACACCGCGGCCCAACTGGCGGCTGCAGCCAAGAAGATTGACCCCGCTGCCTCGCCCACAGCCATTGTTACTGGTTGGAGTGCGGACCTCGACGCTGCGTGCAACTCCCTCCGTGCTTCCTACGCTGAGATATGGAAAGTTTCCAGCGAAGCGCTTGCCTATCCGAATGCGGAACTGGTGCGCCAGGCATTGGTGAAGGTCCTGCCTCCAGGCGGAATCCTGCTGGTTGCACACGAGCATTTTGGAATCGATCTGGCGCCGGGCCTTTCCATCAAGCTGAATTCAGCTTTCGTGCCCGATGCGGTGGAGATTGCCGGAGTCGAGGGTGACTCTCTCGACCTCGTCCGCCAGGAATTCGGCGGACAGGTGAGCGCTCATGTTCGCTGCGACATCTCCGCGGGCGCGGTGATCACGGTACGCCCGGGTGCGTTCAAAGCGCCGGAGAGTGCGCCAGTTGCGGGCATCGTGGTC
>JBEKWZ010000253.1:0-5622 GCA_049512555.1 Candidatus Sulfotelmatobacter sp.
TTCCGAGACCAGCGAGTTCGGCTCCGGACACCTCCTGCGCGGGACGATCCAGTCCGAACCGAGTTGCAGTTAGAGAGACATCGTCCGCAGTCAAGTCCGCGGTCAGCATGCGGAAGTACGAGTTACAGGAATGCGCAATGGCAGTAGTGAGATCGACATCGCCGTGGCCGCGAGGAAGCCAACATCCCGTAAACGTTCCCCGGCAAGTGTGGTTTGGATAGTGATAATCGTGCCCTTCCCCATAGGCAAGAGCAGCGAAAGGTTTGAGCAGCGAACCCATGGGAATAGGAGCGTCGGGATGATGCCAGCGGGAGGCTAGAACGCGGCCCGTGTGAGCGTCCAGCAGCAGAAAGGAGATCTCGCGGCTGGGAAAATCGCGGTTCAGTGCCTGCGCCGAGGACTGCGCGAACAACGACGAACTGCCGTCCTTCTCTGCGCCGAATTGTTCGATACTCGATTGTTCGATGTTCGATCGTTCGCTACTGGCCGGCGGGTTGTCGACCGCAGATCCACCGTGGCCCGTGGAGGGTAACGGCGACGGCCCCATCAGGGTCAGCATCGTCAAGGTCAGCGACAGCGCGATATATCTTATTGCGCCCATTCGTAAGTAACGGTTTGCCGGACTGCGCCTCCATCGCCGCGGACTTCCACTGTTTCCGCCGAGACTGCACTCAGAGTCGAACTTAGACTAGCCATGTTATCGGAAAAGAATTGCGGCGCACGTTCGGCTCCCATTCTGTTCATAGCGGTGTTGGGCCGGTCGATCAGACTCGCGAAGCGAATGAAATTACTGCGTTCGTGTTGATGACTGAAGCCAGCAAGCAGCTGCGCGGGCTCGTGATCAGACTTGTGGCTGAAGTTGGACAGCAGGGCTTCCATCAACGCGGGCGAGTCGCTTACCAATAAATATTTTCCCCGGACAGCCACGGCTAAGGGCCACAAGCCATCGAGCAGTTGGTATCCGGATGCCTGTTGCCAGCCAACGCCTAACTGGCTGGCGGTGAGACCGGGGCGAATGAAATCCGCCAGCGCCGACTGAACACCTGTTTCGTTCCAATCGGAAGCTGCGACCAGGACTACAGCGGAATGAATCCGCGCGAACACACCTGCTTTGTCGCGCTCGGTCGACTGCACCTGAAGCGAAGCGAGCATCGGAGCCTTGGTCAGCAATTCCTGCAACGCCGACGTAGACTGCAGCGCCGGCCGCGCGGTTGGGGCCTGGTCGATGCGGGTTTCCAGATCGGAGCCTCCGCCCTGCTCGCCTGAAGTGAGCTGCACCTGCGGCGCGATTTGCGATGCCGGCTGCGGGCCCAAATGTGGTGTCAGGAGCTTGGTTTCGAGCAAGGTAAAACAAGCATCCGCCGTCGGATTGGCGGCGGCAACATACACGCCGGCATCGCCAGGAACGAGTCGAGCGACATCGGCGGCAGCCGAAGGTCCGTCATTTGACAGCGCGGTTTGCGGTTCCTTCTTTCTGATCAGCACGCGCTCTTCGCGATACTCTCTGCTGGATCGAACGAGGTCTGAAACCGCCGCCGAGTACTGCGAGAGGTCGGTGATATTCTGCTGCACCCAGTACGTTCGAAAATAGCCGTTGGGCACGAGCTTTTCGAGATCGAGCACCATGCGAAGATCGCCAGCCTGCCCGGCCGCCGCAGTCGACTGCGTCCACCAATGCTCGCTCTCGATGGTGCGATCCGGTTTGCCCGACATCAGCTGGAGCGCGCCCGCCAGCAGGTCTTCACGGGTGGCCAGCAACAAGTAGTCGCCCGCAATCGCGAAAGCCACTTCCCGCTTCGATTCGGAATCGCGGCGCAGGTAGAAATCGACGCCACCCGCGCTGCGCGGCTCAAACTTCGCACGCGTTTGCCACAAGCCGGTCTCCATTGATTTGGCGGAGGGAAGATACGTGATGTACAGAAACTGCAAGTTGCCGATGTCGTAAATCGCGAGAACGCTGTGCTCGCCGGAAACCTGCGAAAGAAAATTCATGTCCGGGGGCAGGCCCGCGGCAGCGGTGAACTGATCGCTGGCCCCCTTTAATCGCAAAAACAGGCGAGAGCGGGAAAAGACTTCGTAGTTGTCGCTTTGAATCCATTGCCGCTTCTGTGGCGAGGAGTTCCAATCGCTGAGAAGCGCAGAGAAGTCTTTCGCCTCAAGATAGAGAAGCGGTCCCGCGGGAACATACTTCGAGAGCGGTTGCTCGGCGGGCGCAGCCGCCCGATACGCGGCCCAACCGATTCCCGCGCTGACAAGAGCGATACAGAAAACTATGGCGATGCGTTTCATGGTGTCACGCCTCCTGGTTTCGCGCCAGCATGGGCAGCGGCGGCTTTCGACGCTGGAGTCGAACGAGCCAGCAGCTGAGGACGAACCACTCGGTCTTGTTCCAAAGCTTCATGCAGAAGCGGCTGGCGAGCAGCGTTCTGCCGCTGGATGCGAAGTGTCGCTTTCGCATCTGAGATTTTGCGCAACAATACTTTGCGAGTGGCCGGGGAGCTTTCCACGCGGCGCGCGCTGTCGTAGTAAGCCACGGCATCGTCAAGCCGGTTCAGACGGCTCATGGTGTCGCCGAGCATTTGTGCGACTTCGGCCTGCTGCGCGCGAGAGAGTTTTGTGGCGACTGCGGCTTGGGCGTTGGCCTCGTCGTCGCTGTCTTCTTCCTCGTAGCCGGAACTCGCGATTTGGGCTTCCTCGTTCTCATTCTCGTTGCCCGTTACCGCGGCAGTATCCCGCAGGAACTGCGTCTGAAGCAGCGATTCCATCACGCCGACCGCATATTCATTGGCGTTGGCGGTAGCGGCAGCCTGGAACAGCGGCACTCGTGCCTCATCGCGGCGGGGAAAATCGATGATGCAATGGCTCAAGAGGCGAAGTTTCGCTGGTATGTCAGGCGCATTCTGAGCAGCCTTCAGGCGGGCTGCATAGAAGTAAAACTTATCCGCGGCCGCGGCGGTGATAGCCGCCGGATCTCCGGCGAGCAGGTTCAGTTCTGCGCTGCCCAGGTCGGAGTGCGCCCGTCCGGCAAGCGCGACCGCAGACTTGAGTCGCAAATCATACGAAGCGTTGGGTGCGGAGGCAATCGCAGTGAGCGCAGCTTGCGCGACCGCGGCGTCCTGTCCGGCTGCGAGTTTCGCCTTGGCGAGACGCAACCTGTAGGAGGAATCCCACGGTGCAGACTTGACGAGCTGATCGAGGAACTCGATGGCCTCGGCGTTGTGCCCGGTTTTCTCCATCAGCGCGGCGGCAGGATCGAGATTCTCGAACGGATTCCCGACGGCAACGACCAGGCGGTGCAGCAGATCAAGCGCTCCGGCCGTATCGCCGGAAGCGAGGCGGATCTCTGCGAGTCCCAGGAAGTTGGCCGCGACAAGAGTGTGCTCTTCAATCTCGCGGGCAAAGACCAGTTCGAGGATTTTGCGCGCAGACTGCTTGTCGCCGGATTCAAACAGACCGCGGGCAGCGATGCGGAGGATCTCGGAAGTGGGAGCTTTTTGCGGCTCCGCACGATATGAGGTAAGTTTCTCGTCCAGAGTTCCAACTTGCGCCGCTACTTGCAGATCGAGCGGGACAAGCGCCCCAGCCTGCGTCGCGCGAGTTTCGTCAGGGAGCGCGGCAATCGCGCCCGCCGCAGCCGCATACTGCTTCGTACGAACCAGGTACTGGACCCAGCGCAACTGCCAGGAACCGAGGTCCTGTTCGGCGTATTGGCGTTCCAGGCCGTTGCGTTTGCTGACTGCACCTTCCTTCGATTCAAGGATGCGCTGGTAAATCGGCGCACGGTGAGCAAGAGGAATCCAGGAGGCGTCGGCGACATCGGCGAGAATGGTCGCCGGATCGTGGGCTGCCGAAGAAAGATCGAGCATCCAGGCCGTCGCTGCGGCAGGATCCCCAGCGGCGGCATACACGGAGTGCAGCAGAGCGTTCGAACGATAGTTGCCATTGCGGCGAAGATAGGTGCGGAGGATGGCATCGGCGTCGGGCTTGAGCTCGCCAAACAAATGGCGCGCGGCCAACTGGTCGCAGGTGCGACCGAAGTCGGCCCAGAAACTTTCGGGTAGGCTGGCGCCGCTGAGCTGCGTAGAGATTACCGCGAAAGCCTGCTTCCAATGCGCCAGAGCAGTAGCGCGATCTCCTTGCTTGTAATAGACGACGGCGAGGCTGTCATACACATCCGGACGGTTGGGCGAAAGTTCAAGGCCGTGATTGTAGTCGGCGATGGCGTGCTTGGCATCGCCGGCGCCGGCGTAGTAGTCAGCCACAGTCAGATATCCGGACGCAGTTGCCGGACTCTCCTCCAGAATCGCGGGAAGAAAATCCTCCGGGTCGCCAAGTTTCGCGGCCCCGAGATACTCGCCATAACGCGACCCGTAGTAGAACCAGGTATTGCCGGCGAGTTGCTGAGTGCGATCGACCGGCCGTGCCAGACGCACACCGATGGGTTCGTCGCCAAGTGCGGCGAGGAACGCGTTGTTGACCTCTGGCGTCGGTTCGGCGAAATAGAGGCCCACGAGCGCGTTGTAGGCTTTGTTCCAAACTGGAGGCCGAGCTTTACTGCGTGCCTGCACTACGGCGTGGGCGAGCGCAGGGCTGCCGTGAGCGACGGCGTAGTTCGCGGCCTGCTCACCGTAGGGCGTGGGCCAAGCGGACGCAATGCCCACTAGATCTTGCGCCTGCCGCTCCATGAGCAACTGGAAATAATGCTGCTGGCGAGTGGCGTCAAGGCCGTTGATAGAAAAGATGCGGGAGAGCACGCGCAGCTCGTTCGCCTGGTCGCCGGCCGAGCGGTAGGCGTCAGCCGCGGCGAGCAAAGGCGCACCGCGCATGGTCGCATACACTTTGTCGGATAACTGTTCCATCTCCGTGCCCAGCTCCGCGAAGCGGCCGCGACGCCGCTCCAGATCGACGAAGGCCTGCGTCTCGGGATAGAAATTCGGAGAGCCCGCGCGCTGCATCATCGATTCAAAACGCCAGCGCGCTTCCTGGTCGGCAAGAGCGGCACTCGTAGCCAGCGGAATTGCGAAAGCATCTGAGTCGCTCAGACTCATGCCGCTCCGTTTCGACTCGGCAAAGCGGGCGAACGCGAGCCGCTCCTCGGGCGTGAAGTAGGTATTCACCGCGCTTCCCATTTCCTCGAGAGCAACCATCATGCCGGTGCGTGCCGTCTCGATGCGGGCGCGGCGCATATTCTCGCGCCATGTGGCACCGGTCATGCCGGCGATTCCCCTCTTTTCAATTTGCTCTTGGAGAACGGGGAGTTTTGCGGTGGATTCATCGAGGGCTTTTTGCAGGGTTGCGAAAGCCGTCTCTTGCTGGCGCAGACGAGTCATGATGTGGACGTAAGTCTTGGCGCCGGGCTGGTGCTCCGCACTGGCCACCAACTCTGGGCCGGCTTTGGACACACCCTGCTCGGCGAAGCTGCGCGCCTGGTCAAGCATTCCCCAGCTTTCGAGACGGCGCGCCACTTCAAAATAATTGCCCGCATTTTCCGGACGCCCGTTGATCAACGCGGCCTGCAATGCCGCAACCACTTCCTTAGTCTTGCCCTGGCGAGCGCGAATGGCAGCAACTTTCTCCATCCACTGTGGATCTTTGTAGGCCAGTTGATAGATATGTTCGTAG
>JBEKWZ010000254.1:0-5615 GCA_049512555.1 Candidatus Sulfotelmatobacter sp.
TCAGCGCCACCTGCGATTCCTGCCCGTACGCCCGTTGCAGTTCACGCCCCACCAGCAAATTAAATTTCTGGTCTGTGCCCCCCAGTTCCACGTCGGCTTCGAGCGCCACAGAATCATACCCTTGCACCAGCGAATACAGCAGCTCGTGAACCGAGATCGGCTTCTCTTCCTTAAAGCGCTTGTGAAACTCTTCGCGCTCCAGCAACTGCGACACCGTGTACTTCGACATCAGCCGCACGAAATCGTCGGGCGTGAACGCGCCCATCCAGCGCCGGTTGAAATCAATCACCGTTTTTTGCGGATCGAGAATCTTAAACACCTGCGCCTTATACGTCTCCGCGTTCTGCTCAACCTGTTCGCGGCTCAGCGGAGGCCGCGTCGCCGAGCGCCCCGTCGGATCGCCGATCATTCCCGTGAAATCGCCGATCAGAAAAATTGCCGTATGTCCCAGATCCTGAAAATGTTTCAGCTTGCGCAGCACGACAGTATGCCCGAGGTGCAGATCAGGAGCAGTCGGGTCCATCCCCAGCTTCACGCGCAGAGGTTTGCCCGTAGCGCGCGATTTCTCCAGCTTGCCGCGCAGATCGGCCTCGCGAATGATTTCCGCAGTGCCTTTCTTGATGTAAGTGAGTTGGTCGTCCACCGGTGCGAAGTTTGGCATGAGAAATGACATTATAAGGAACGTCCCGCCAAAGGCCGAATCCGGGGCACTGGAATATTGGCCCGGAATTCGCCAGCGACACGGCGCTTGTCATCCTGAGCGACGTTCTTGGTCGCGAAAGCCTGCCCTGAGCGAAGTCGAAGGGGACCCATGCACTCCGGTCCAGTTGCATGGATCCTTCGCTTCGCTCAGGATGACAACGCCATCCCCACACCCGCTCCTCCGCACGCGGGCGTATCATGAGGTGTTTTCATCCTGCAGCAATTCTGAATGGACGTCCCGATGCCCGTGAAAACCATCATCGAACCTTTCCGCATCAAAAGCGTCGAACCGCTGCACTGGACCACCCGTCGGCAGCGCGAGCAACTGTTGCAGGCCGCCTACTACAACCTGTTTCTTCTCCCCGCCGACGATGTCCTCATCGACCTGCTCACCGACTCCGGCACCGGCGCGATGTCTACCCATCAGTGGGCCGCCATCATGGAAGGCGACGAAAGTTACGCCGGCAGTCGCAGCTTCGACCGTTTCAAAAACTCCATCCAGGAAATCTTTGGCTACCGCCACGTCATCCCCACCCATCAGGGACGCGCCGCCGAACGCATCCTGTTCGGCGTGACCTGCAAAACAGGCGATGTCGTCCCCAACAACACCCACTTCGACACCACCCGCGCCAACGTCGAATTCGTCGGCGCCGAAGCCGTCGATCTCGTCATTGCCGAAGGCCGCCAGCCCGCGCTGCAGCATCCCTTCAAAGGCAACATGGACGTCCCCGCGCTCGAAGCGTTAATCGCCCGAGTGGGCCGAGAACATATTCCGCTAGTCATGCTCACCGTCACCAATAACTCCGGCGGCGGTCAGCCCGTCTCCATGCAGAACGCTCGCGAAGTCAGCGCGGTGTGCAAGCGCCACAAGATTCCGCTTTATTTCGACGCCTGCCGCTTCGCCGAAAATGCCTGGTTCATCAAACTCCGCGAGCCCGGCTACGAGAATAAAACGCCAAAAGAAATTGCCCAGGAAATGTTCCGCCTGGGCGACGGCTGCACCATGTCGGCCAAAAAAGACGGCATGGCCAACATCGGCGGCTTCCTCTGCACCAACGACGATCTGCTGGCGCAGCAGGAAAAAGATCTGCTCATCCTCACCGAGGGCTATCCTACCTACGGCGGCCTCGCCGGACGCGATCTCGAAGCCATCGCCGTCGGCGTGCAGGAAGCGCTCGAAGAAGACTACCTGCGCTACCGCATCGCCTCGACCGCGTATCTCGGCAATCACATTGCCGCCCAGGGAGTGCCCATCGTCCAGCCCCCCGGCGGCCACGCCATCTACCTCGATGCCCGCGCCTTCCTGCCCCACATCCCCGCCGACCAGTTTCCCGGCGTGGCCCTGGCCGACGAACTTTATCTCGAAGGCGGAATCCGCTCCGTAGAAATCGGTAGCCTCATGTTTGCAGCGGCGGCCCAGATGGATTTAGTCCGCCTGGCCATACCGCGCCGCGTCTACACCCAAAGCCACATCGATTACGTAGTCGAGG
This sequence comes from Candidatus Sulfotelmatobacter sp., assembly GCA_049512555.1. Lineage (GTDB taxonomy): Bacteria > Acidobacteriota > Terriglobia > Terriglobales > Acidobacteriaceae > Sulfotelmatobacter. Next base: position 2,193 of record JBEKWZ010000254.1, read on the forward strand.
TAATTCTCGAAGTGTGGAAGCACCGCGCCAACATCCCCGGCATGCGCCTGACCTACGAAGCGCCGTTCCTGCGCCACTTCACCGCGCACCTGGAACCCGTGCCGGTGGCTGCCACTCGGCCCTGAGTGATGCGCCAGAGTTAAGGACTCAACGGATCAAGGGTGCCCCATTTCTCGCGCGTAGTTTGCGCGAGAAGTGGGGACTTTGACTTTCGCGGTGAAGACTACGGTTTAGATTCTTCCAGCAGCACCACATCGGAATCCGTATGCCCGCGGATCACGCCCAGCTTGCTGCCATCGAACGAGTAGTGAAAGTCGCCGATGCGTTCCGACTTGAAGCTGGTAATCTGCTTCCCCGGCGAGCCGTCGAGAGGCTGCAGCCAGAAGTTATCCGCGTCCTGGTCATGAAAGGGATAAATCACCGCTTTGCCATCCCGAGTGAAACGGGCGAAGCCCGATCGCGAGTGTTGCATTTCCAGAAGCTTCGTATTCTGCGGAGCATCCACCGGCAGCAGCGCCAGTTGTTGCTTGGCGACGCCCGGAGCGGCAAAAGTTATGAAGGCCGCCAGCTTGGCATCGGGAGAAATGTCGAATCCGTAAGCCGGAAGTCCCGAAAGTGTTTCCGGCCTCCCTCCCTCCAGCGGCGCCCTGGTCAGCTTTGCGCCATCAGTAAGGTCCGAGTAGTAAACCCATTTTCCATCCGATGCACAAACCGGGAATTGATCCAGTTTGTCGTGGCTGATCTGCTTGAAGTTTCCGCCGCCCGCGTCCATGCGCCAGATGGTCACGGTTTTCGTGCCGCCGTGGCCGCCCACTGACATCACCACGTAGCGGCTATCCGCGCAGGCCGAGGGTTGGAAAACCGCGCCGTCGTGCTGCGTAGTGGTCAGCGTCGTCTTTTCCCCCGTGTCGGGATGGAACAGGCTCAGGCCATCCTGTTCGAGAATCAGTTGGCCATCGGGCGTCCAGTCAAAGCGGTTCACCCTGGCGCCGGAAGTGAGCTGCCGCTCCTGGCCACTGCTTAGGTCCGATGTGGACACCGCGAAGAGATCGAAGTGAGGCTCAGTCATCACCGTCGCCAGCATGTGCCCATCGGCGGAGACGCTCAGGTCAGAATAATTGTTGACGTCGTGAGTAATGGCGCGAACTTTTCCCTCTCGAATCGAAACCTCCACGATCTGCTGGCGCGAGAAATTATTCTCCCGGCCAGTATAAAGCGCCAGCAAACCGCTGCCATCGGGCAGCCACACCAGGCCCGACACGAATCCATCGTTGGATGTAAAGACGAGGTTTTGTTTGCCTGTGACGGCATCGACCGCCACGATGCCGCTGATGGCATCGCCGGGCTGCACCACGACGCATACGATGGTCTTGCCATCCGGCGACCAGGCGGGATCAGCCAGCCGGTGGCTCATGTCGCCGTTGACCAGCGTCTTACTCTCGCCGCTTTCCAGTGAGTAGATCACCAGCCGCAGCTTGCCCAGCGCCGGATTGTTCATCACCGCATAGGCCAGGTTTTTCCCATCCGGAGAAAACGTGATGTTGGTGTCCACGTCGGTAACCAGTTTCTGCGGAGTGCCGCCCAGCACCGGCGCACGATAAAGAAGTTTCAGCGCTTCTCCCGGCTCGCCGCGGACAAAATATAGATAGTTTCCATCGGGTGAGAACCGCACGCCCTGGTATTGCACTGCCTCAAGCGGCATGACCTGCGTATTGCTGTTAGTCGGAACGTTGCGCAGCCACAAGCTTTGCTGCGCTTTGTCCTCCACCACACTCAAAATGTATTTCCCGTCGGGCGAAATCGCCACCAGCTTGACCCTGCCCGTCTCCGTAACTTTGTTGACAGTGAAATTCTGGAAGGGAACCGTCCGCGAACGCAAAAACAACGCGTACATCCCATAAGCCGCCGCCGCAATCAGCACCAGCACGATCGCGCTGATCACTCCTGTGCCCAACTTGTTCTGCCGAGCCGCCGCCACCACCGCCGCGCTGCCGCTGGTCTGCGAAGAGTGCGCCTGCCCAGGATGGCTCTGCGACGATTGGGTTCGCACCGATTGACTGTGCGAAGCTTGAGTCTGCGAAGCTTGGATCTGAGAAGATTGTGTCTGCTCAGTCCCCCCAACCGCAGACGCTCCCGACTCCACGCTCACCGCCGGAACTTGCCGGCTGGAATCCGTGTCTCGCTTCAGCCGCTGCAGTTCCGCGCGCATTTCTGATGCATGCTGGTAGCGCAGATCGCGATCCTTCTCCAGCGCCCGGTGGATGATGCGTTCCAACTCCACCGGCACATCCGGGTTCAGTCGCGTAGGCGACACCGGAGCGCGGTTGAGCACGCCATCAAAAATAATCCCCGAGGTGTCGCCTCGGAATGGCAATACTCCGGTGACCATCTCGTAGAGAACCGCGCCAAACGAGAACAGATCAGTGCGCGCGTCGAGTTCTTTGCCCCGCACCTGTTCCGGCGACATGTAGGCCACCGTCCCCAGCGCCGTTCCTGGGCTGGTCAGGTGCGGATCGTCGAGCGTGCCCGTCACAGTATTGGCCGCCGCAATCTGGCTCGAAGAACTGGCCGCGCTCGTAACTTTGGCCAATCCAAAATCGAGAATCTTGGCGTGGCCGCGCTTGGTTACAAAAATATTCGCTGGCTTGATGTCGCGATGAATAATCCCTTCAGCGTGGGCCGCGTCGAGTGCGTCGGCAATCTCAATCGCCAGGCTGAGCACAACGTCGGTCTCGACCGGTTTCGCCGAAATCCGATGCTTCAGCGTCACCCCATCCAGAAACTCCATGGCGATGAAGGTCTGTCCGTGCTGGTCATCAATCTCGTAGATCGTGCAGATATTAGGATGGTTCAGCGCCGATGCCGCCTGCGCCTCACGCTGAAAGCGGGCCAGCGCCTGCGCATCTTTCGAAATGTCATCCGGCAAAAACTTCAAGGCCACAAAGCGATGCAGCTTTACATCCTCCGCCTTATAAACCACGCCCATCCCGCCGCCGCCGAGCTTTTCGACAATCCGATAGTGCGAGATGGTCTGCCCAATCATGTCGGAAACATGCTATGGGCACAGCCAAGCCAAGTCAATGAACGCCACTAGATGGACCCCGAGGGTGCCCCATCTTAACGTCGCGCATTTTGCGACGTTAGAGTGGGGATTTTGAAGTCCGTTTTGCGTGAGAGAAGCCCTACCGATCGAATCTGGAGGTCGGCGGAGGTGTAAAATACAAGAGCAATCCCTTATCGATCATCTCCCAGTTTCGAAAGGATTCCTCCCATGGCAACGCTAGAAGCCCCCGTCCGGCCGCGCACAGGCCTGCATCAAGGCCCATTTGTCACTGAGCCTTTTTACGATTTTCGCAACGAAGAAAACGCGCGCCGCATGCGCGCCGCCATCACCAAAGTCCGCGCCCAGCTGGGCCGTGAGTA
>JBEKWZ010000255.1:0-5583 GCA_049512555.1 Candidatus Sulfotelmatobacter sp.
CCGTATCTGAAGACGTTGCCGACTGCGCCGTGAGCGCCCCCAAGGGATCGGCCAGAGCCGTCACTGCGGTCGCCAGGTTGGTTAGAGCGGTGTTGATCACGGTCAGATCGCTGGCCTGGCTCTGCAGCGTGGATTGCTCGCCCTGCCAATCCGTCAACTGCCCGCTGCCCTGGCTGAGAATCTGGCTTACCAGGCTGCTGATATCAAGTCCCTGTCCACTCAGTAGAGTTGCTGGATTCAGACTAATGCCCATGTTTTCCTCCTTCAGCCACACCCGCCGTACCCGGAGTCGAGCTAACCTCCGGCTTCAATTCTTGCCGCAGATCTTCCGCGATCCCCAGGGCCACACTCAGTACTTCGGTGCTGGGCACCTGCAGGATCGTTCGTCCCGTGGCCTGATCCGTATACTTGATCACGATCTGGTTCTGCAGTTGGCTATCGGTTTGCACCTGGACAACATCTTGCGGCAGTTCCTGCTCGAGGGCAGCCTTCTGCGCCTGCTGGATTTCTTGGTTTGACCTCGTTCCCACAGTCGATTGCGGCTCCCGGTCTGGGGCACGAGGGGAAGACGAGGGCTGGGGTCGCAGGGCGCGGGCTTCGGCAGGCTGGGCTGCGTCCTGAGGGCCAAAACTTGTTACCGGATTGATGCTCATGTTGAGATCCTCCGGAGAGAGGCGCAACGGAGGCGGGCTTGACCGCCTCCGTTGCCGGTTGATGGCAGCGGCGTTATTGCAACAGTTTCAAAACCAGCTGCTGCTGTTGGTTGGCCTGGGCCAGAGCGGAAATTCCGGTCTGTTCCAGAATCGTGAACTTGGTCAACTGCGCCACTGCGGTCGGAATGTCAGCCGCGGTGATGGTGTTCTCGGCAGACGTCAGGTTCGTCACCTGGTTGCTGATGACGTTGCTGGCGCTCTGCAGACGGTTGACGCTGGCACCGATCGAGCCGCGTAAGGCTGCGACGGACTGGATAGCGGCATCGATGCTGGCCAGAGCGGTCTGGGCATCGGTCGCAGTCAGCAGGTCCGACGCCGTTCCAGTAGTGAACGTGGTGGCGGTGGACTGCAGGAAGCCAAATTCAGCTCCTGCCCCGACGGTGGTGGCGATGTTCGCGCCTCCCAACGCCTGCCCGGTTGCGGTTGCCGAGAAGGTAAGCTCGTTGCCCTGAGCGGACGCTGTCGCGTCAGGATTGGGGTTGACGCCAGTCACGTCAGCCTGGTAGGCGGTTCCCGCGCCTGACCCGCCATTTACGGCAGCGGCCAGGTTGGCCAGTGAATTTTGCAGCGCCGTAACTGGGTTGGCATTGCCGTCGATTGCGACCGCGACCGCAGTGCTCGATGCTCCGGTGGGAGCGGCGAGCAGAGCGGCGGCAGACTCAAACGTGTAGGTGGTGCCGCCGATCGTAACGTTGTCGCCGGCCGTGATCGCACCGTTCGCGGCCAGAGTCGCACCAGCACCGGCTCCCAGCAGTTGGTTTGCTTGTAGCACGCCGGTGGTGACGCTGATGAAGTTGCTGGCCTGCGCCGTGTTGCCCGTGCCGTCGCTGATGTAGATGGACGTGGGGTTGTTGGAAAATACCTGCGTGCCGTTGTAGTTGGTGTTCGATCCAATGCGGTTGATTTCAGCCTGGATCGATTGATATTCCTGGTCCAGCGCGACGCGCTGAGAGTTGCCAACCGTACCGGTTGCGGATTCGGTGGCCAGAGTGACCGCGCGATTCAGAAGCGTGGTGACCTGAGCTAACGATCCATCTGCCACCTGCAGCGCTCCCACACCGTTGTTGGCGTTGCTGGCAGATTGGGTGAGGGCGCTGACGTTGGCTTCCAAGCCGTTAGCAATGGCCAGGCCGGCAGCATCGTCGGCGCCGCTATTGATGCGTGAGCCCGACGATAGCTGTAGCAGTACGTTCTGCAGGTCGTTGTTGGTGATCGTCAGCTGATTTTCCGCTCCCAGTGACGCGATGTTGTTCAGGATTCCAATAGGCATTGTGAAACTCCTTCTCCGATGAATTTGTTCGGTTTATTCTGAGTGTTTTCTCAGAACGTTCCGCCAAGCTCTCGTGCTGTTGGCCGCTCGCGGAACCCCGAATTTCTTTTCCTATCCATCGGCAACTTCCCGAGCCGCTTTAGTAGGCAGTGCCACTTGCTGCTCAATCGGCCGTCACCCAAGGTAATCTCCCTCGGCGTCTTTCTTCCCTCAACCATCTATCCCTCCTGCCGATCTTCCCCCACAGGGGGCCGTGTATCCGCCTTCGCACCATCAGGACCAGGAAAGGGCGGGACAGTAATGATTCAACTCACGCGTCTTAATAACAAACCCCTCACCGTCAATTCCGACCTGATCAAGTTCGTCGAGCAGTCTCCCGACACCGTGGTCACTCTGATCACGGGCGAAAAAGTTGTGGTCCTCGAAAAAGTCAGCGAGGTGCTCTCCCGCATCATCGACTTCCGGCGCTCGGTGCTCCAGGGACTCTCCCTTTCCTGGGACCCGTCTTCGGCCAACGCATTGATCGCCAGGTCGCCCGGTCCGGGTGGCCATGAGCCCGAGAGGTAACGTGGATAAGGCCAGTCTCGGTGGGATCATCCTCGCTTTAGGTGGAATTCTGGCGGGCCTTTTGCTCGAAGGTGGAAGCCTTTCCCAGATCGTGCAGCCCACCGCTGCCATGATCGTCTTTGGCGGCACGCTGGGAGCCGTGATGCTGCAGTTCCCCCTGCCCGTCGTGATGCAGGCGATGCGGCGGTTCGGTTCGGTCTTCGTTAATCCCAAGGAGAACCCTCAGGAAACGGTTCGCCGCCTGGTGCGATACGCCCAGAAAGCGCGCAAGGAAGGCATTGTGTCGCTCGATTCCGAACTCGCTCATATCGATGATGCGTTCCTTAAGAAAACTCTCATGCTGGCGGTCGACGGTACCGAACCCGAGGAACTGCGCAAAATGATGGAACTCGAACTCGATAATCAGGCCGAGTACGAAGACCAGGTACCCCAGGTATTTGAGTCGGCTGGCGGATTCGCGCCCACGATTGGCATTATCGGAGCGGTGCTTGGACTGATTCAGGTGATGCAGCACCTTGACAAGATCGACGAAGTGGGGCGCGGCATCGCCGTTGCCTTCGTGGCCACCATTTACGGCGTCGGGTCCGCCAACCTCTTATATCTGCCGGTGGCGGGAAAGATGAAACACCGCATCCGCGAGGAGCAGATTGCGCGCGAGATGACGCTCGAGGGCGTGGCCTCGATTCTCGAAGGCATGAACCCGCGCATGCTCGAAACCAAACTGCTGGGCTTTCTGGTCGACACGGGCGAGCCTGTCAAAGCCACCGAGGAAGCCACGCCATGAGCCGGCGCAAACGCCCTAAAGAGCACGCCAACCACGAACGCTGGCTGGTGTCCTACGCCGACTTCATCACTTTGTTATTCGCTTTCTTTGTGGTGCTGTACGCTTCATCGCAGGTCGATCACCGCAAAGTCGGCCGGCTGGCGATGGCCATCCAGGTGGCGTTTCAGGAACTCGGGGTTTTTCCCGCCTCCACCACGCAGGTTCCGATCGACATGAGTGAGCCCATGCCGTTCAGCACGGTACAAGCCATTGAGAGTGCGAAACGCAATACCGACCTGAGCCACGTGTCCTCCGCGACTCACGATTCCCTCGCCGCCGCGGCTTCGGAAGAGGCCAATCTGACCACCCTGCAAGCCGAACTGCAGCAGGCCTTGCAGCATGAGATCTCCCAGCATACCGTCGCCCTGCATCGGGAAATCGAAGGCCTGGTGATCAGCTTACGCGAGTTCGGATTCTTTGACAGCGGGTCCGCCGCCTTGAAGCCTTCCGCTCTTCCCGCCCTCGATCGCATCGCCTCCATCCTCGCGGTGCGTGCCTGCCGTCTGCGAATCGAGGGGCACACCGACAATGTTCCCATTCATACCGCTCAAATGGCCTCGAACTGGGAGCTCTCGACCGCCCGCTCTACCGAACTGGTCCGTCTTCTGATTCTGCGGTACCGCTTCTCTCCCGCTCGCCTGGCCGCCGCCGGATACGCGGAATATCATCCCATCGCCAGCAACGACACTGCGCAAGGCCGGGCCCAGAACCGCCGCGTCGACGTAGTGATCCTCAGCGAGCACATTGTTACCAACAGCGTCGCCGCGAAAGCCGCACCGTCCAAGCCATCTCCCGCCATCCACTAAAGTTGGCTCCTCCTCCGCCGATGAACTCCTTAGTCACCCTCGGGAACCGATTGGATACCTGAGAACACACGACCGCGGTCCAACCAGCGTTGCAACAGAAGTTCACCGTGCGATTCGGTCAACCCTCGACGGGCATAACCGGAAAGGTCTCCTGACCATGGCCGCAGCACCAACTGTCTCTGTCGAAGGCCCGCCCGACCCCGAACTGGTGCGGATCCGTGACCTCATCTATAGCGTCGCCGGCATCTTCCACCCCGACAACAAGCTGCGCCTGCTGCTCGACCGCTGTGGCCGGCGCATGAAGGAACTGAAAACGCAAACTCTGCGCGAGTATTGCGAACACCTCACCATCAAGCCCACGCGGCAGACCGAGTTGATCGCGTTGCTGAATGAAATCACCATTGGCGAAACCTGCTTCTTTCGCAGCCAGGCTCAACTGGAGGCGCTGCGCCAGATCGTGATTCCCAAAGTTTTAGAGGCAAAATCCAAGCTTCCGCTCCGCCGCCTGCGCATCTGGAGCGCAGGCTGTTCCACCGGCGAAGAGCCTTACACGCTCAGCATGCTGCTGCTGGAGGAAGCTCATGGCCGCCTCAAGGACTGGACTGTCGAGATTCTCGCCACCGACCTCAACGAGCATTCCCTGGCGCACGCTGCCAATGGAATCTACGGCACCTACAGCACCCGCAACCTGACTCCGTATTACCGCCAGAAATATTTCATCCCCGCCGGGGAGCAGCTGCAGATCCAGCCGGCGGTTCGCAACAGCATCAACTTCGGCCGGCTGAATCTTTCTGACGATGGCCGCGTGGCCTTCATGAAGGGCATCGACATCATCTTCTGCTGCAATGTGCTCATCTATTTCGATCTGGTTTCCAAGCGGCGGGTGATTCAGCACTTCTACAGCAACCTGCAGCCGCACGGATATCTCTTCCTCGGTCATTCTGAATCGCTCTATGGAGTATCCGACGACTTCCAGTTGGTCCATCTGCCGGGAGCCACCGCATACATCCGGGGGGAACACAGCCAGGGGGGAAAGTAGGAAGCACATGAACACGGCAGCGACCAAAGCGACCTTACTCAGCCGGATCCAGGGGCTCGAGCACATACCCACCATTCCGGCGGTGCTCGCTCCTTTGCTCCGTTACCTGCAGCAACCCGTCGAGGATCTCGACGTGCAGAAAGTCACCGACCTGATCGCCCAGGACAAGTCCCTGGCCGCTCAGTGTTTGCAAATGGCCAACAGCCCGCTGTTCGGCCGCTGGCAGAAAATTGACTCCCTGCGCGGCGCAGTGGTCGGGCTCGGATTTCACCGGGTCAGCGACATTGCTATGTCTTGCGGCGTGCTCAACCTCATGCCGAAAGACATGGGCGCCATCGACCCGGTCGTCTTCTGGGAGCATTCCC
>JBEKWZ010000256.1:0-5580 GCA_049512555.1 Candidatus Sulfotelmatobacter sp.
CCGCGATTGGCAATCAGGATCTTCTTAAACATGAAAAATACCAACTATCGGCTTTGAAAGGGCACGCTTTAAGCCGTGCCGAAATCGCAATCGCCGAAGAGCGGCTTTAGCCGCAGAGGTACCGCGGGGCCTAAAGGCCAAATCCTTGCATCATGCTACGGCGCGGCTTGAAGCCGCGCCCTTTCAAAGCAAATTCGTGATTCGCAAAACGCTGAGACACAAAAAGGGCGCGGCGTGGCGCGCCCCTGCAGGTAACCCCACTCTCACTTCTTCGGCCTTATGACGAACAAATCCTGCCCGTATTCGATGGGCTGACCATTGACCGCCAGCTTCTTGACGATCTCCCCGGCGACGTCGGACTCAATCTCGTTGAGCAGTTTCATCGCCTCGACGATGCAGAGGACTTGCCCAAGCTCGACCGAGTCGCCCGGCTTGACAAATGGTGGAGCGCCCGGCGAGGGAGCCTCATAGAACGTTCCGACGATCGGGGACTTCACCATGTGAAGCCCCTCTTCGGGAGCCGGAGCCGCTGCCGGGGCAGCCGCCGGGACTACAGGCGCGGAACCGAGTTCAGGTGCAGGTCCCGGCGCCGGCGGCACCGCATAAAACCGCGGCTCGCCCCCGGTGTGAACAATCGTTTGCTCGCCGGCCCGCTTGATCCGGACCTTGACATCGCCGCGTTCCATCTCAAACTCGGCAATGTTCTTCTCTTCTAAGAACTCGATGAGTTCTTTCAGCTCTTTTAGATTCATTCGTATACGGTGGGACCCTTCGCCGATTACTGCGCTCTGAACCCGCGAACCGAATCAATCAGCAGCCGAATCACGAAGCGGCCGAAGAACGGAACGCACGAAGAAGCCGGGCGCAGATTCGTTGCCCGGCGGACCAGTCAAGTGAACCTGATTAATCCGAATCAGACTAAAGTGAACCAGACTACACTGCTAGAAAGTCTTTGCTGGTCGGCGTCAGCACTTCACAACCGCCGGCCGTAACCGCCACCATGTCCTCGATCCTCACGCCCCATTTGCCGGGGAAGTATACTCCCGGCTCGATCGTGATGACCATCCCTGGCTGCAAGATCTCTTTCTGCCCGTTGGCCACGCGCGGGGCTTCGTGGATCTCAAGCCCAACACCGTGCCCGGTCGAGTGCGTAAAATATCGCCCTAACCCCGCTTTACGCAATACCTTACGGGCTGCCGCATCGACTTCCCCAACAGCCACTCCGGGTCTGACGGCGTCGATGGCCGCCTCCTGGGCTTCCTTCACCGCCTGGTAAGCCCGGCGGGCATCCTCTGAAACTGTGCCCACCCATACGGTGCGCGTCTGATCGGAACAATAACCTGAAAGTATAACACCGAAGTCGCAGACCACGAATCCGCCCGCGATCGCCTGATCGGAAGCTCGCCCGTGCGGCAACGCCGACCTCGCTCCTGAGGCAATAATGGTCGGAAACGACATCTCCTCGGCCCCGCCTCGGCGCGCCGCAAATTCCATTTCCCCGGCGACATCGGTTTCTTTCACACCCGGCCGCAATACCTCAAGCGCCCGGTCGAACAGCTTCGCGCCCAACGCGACGGCCGCGCGGATTCGATCCAACTCGTCGCCGTCCTTCACCATGCGGTCCCGCTCGACGACCGAAGTCGTCGCCTTCACCCGCACCCCGGACGGCAGCACCTCAGCCAGACGCTTTTTTTCGGCCAGCGTAAAGTGCTCGGCCTCGATGCCGATCGTCCGTCCCCGACCCCGCTTGCGGCGCGTCAGCCATTCGCCCAGAGCCGTCACCACCGCTTTGCGGGCGATGACAACCTTCGCCCCTTTCACCTCGTCGTGGGCTTGCGTGTCATAGCGAACGTCCGTAAAGAAGACGCTACCGGCCTCTTCCACCAACAGCAACCCCGCGCTCCCGGTAAAGCCGCAAAGATATCGGATGTTGGGAAGATGGCTGATCAGCAACGCATCGAGCCGAATCGTGGCAAGATGCTCCCGCAATTTCTTCTGGCGCGCAGGAAAGTCCATTAGCCTGAGTTTAACAGGAGGGAGAGGAAGTTCTCAGTTCTCAGTCCCGGGGTCTGAGGTCCTGATCTGGGGGCTGTGCCCATCCCTGCCGCATAGACCGCGGCAAGGATGGGCCCCCTTTCAGCCTTGCGTTGGTAAGTCTTTGGAAGCCGTTGGATGGGACTCCGCGTTGATCTGGTCCTTCGCAGCCATGGCGGACTTGAACCCACGGATGCTTTCCCCTAAGCCCTTGCCGAGTTCGGGAAGTTTCTTGGGGCCGAAGACCAGCAGCGCGAGTCCGAATATGACGAGCATGTGCATCGGTTGAAACAGTCCTTCAAACAATTTGGATCCTCCTGTGTCGAGTAAAAAACGCTCCGCGTTGAGTAAGAAGCGCTGAATCGTCCTATTTCAAAATCAAATGGCAAATGGCAAACCGCCGGCCGTCGAGAACACGGGCGCTGCGACCGCTGGTTGGCGGTAACAGCGCCCGGCCAGGCGCACCGCGTGAAATGTCCTCCCCCGAGACCATTTCTCGCACCACCGCGCACGCCGCCTACAAGCTGTCTACAAACTGCGCTCCGCCGCATCCGCTTGCTCTGCCAGCGTGCTAAGAGCCTTGAAGAATGCCGCGGATTGGCCTTTGAACAGCCCCATTCCAGTCAGGAACTTCACCACTCCCGCGGCGATTCCTTTTGGATTCGTAGGGCGAATCACCGCGCAACGAGGCAGATTTGCGCTGATGAATTCGCACGGTACGGGAAAGATCAAGTTGGTTTGCAGCGCCGGGTTGAACGTTGCATCGAAGTTCGGGAAAGTCAGCCCACTGACAGGATCGGTAAACGGTGCGACCGACGGTTGCACTCCGTTGCCCGCAAAATCCACCCACTCCAGGAAGTGCGCCACTTCGTCTCCCCCAATGCTGACGACGATTTGCAAAACTTCCACATTGCTGGCCTTCTGGGCCATGGCCGAGTACAGGCTGCTGCCCCCTTGCTCAATCGTGCCGAAGTGGAAGGCCGCCGTGTTGGCGATCGCCTGCACATGGTTCACGGGACCGAAATCAGCGTCGGTCTGCGGAATGCCCGTGACATTGACCAAGTGGACTGCTTGCGGGAAAGTCGCGCCCAGGTCCGGATTCTTGGCACTCCGATAGCGCGTATACCAACTCGTGTCCACGTTAAGGTGCATCAGATTAGTAAGCCGTCCGATCTGCTGGGCACCCGTTGCCTGGCTGCTCGGCAAAGTTCTGAACACATCCAGATCCACGGGCTCGGCGCCAATCGAAATCAGATAGGCATTCAGGAACTCCGCATGGCTCTGCTCGTCTCCCGCGTTGGAGGAGATGTATTGCGGCCCGTCGGAATCGAGGTTCATGAAGGCCGCCTGATAGCTGTTCATCGGTGTAAAAGGAGCTGTCTCCACCGGAAGCTGACCGGGAGTGAGACCGCCCAACTCCGCGTATTGCTGCCAAAGATCGGCTTCCAGAAGTTCAGCGGCGGCCAGAAAGCGGAGGATGGCGATGTCTCCGCTGGAAACTGAGCTGCTGCTTTCGCTCTGGGCAAAGGCTGGGAGCCTGCTGGCGAGGATTCCCGCCCCCAGGGTGGCCGCACCCGCAACCACACTGCCCCTGAGAAAGGAGCGGCGATTGACCGTACTGCGCGCGGACGATTCGGTTAGGGATTCGGTTGGCGATTCGGCTGGGATTGACAATGGACTGGTTTCAGGAGACACCACAACGGAGCCAGGCTTTTCCTTGGCCATAGATCACACTCCAAATTCTTGAGGCTTGAATTGCCGCGATTTCGGCAGGGATGCGATGCGCGGTAAACAGAGATTAGGTCGAAGCCGATGCGCGCGTGTCACAAGCGCGTCTTGAATTTGCAAAAGATTCGTCGAACTCCGAGGGTGCCAGACCTGTCGTAGAACTGAGAACGAGTTTTCCACAAACGCGAAACCGCCGTCCTGACAGGTTCTTCAGGACGGCGGCTCCAATCTTCGAACTCGCTGCTAGACGCTTACTATGTCTGAATAATTCGCGGCGTGATGAAGAAAATCAGCTCCTGGTTTGAGGTCGTAACGTTGGTGTGCTTGAACAGGTTGCCCAGGAACGGCAGGTTGCCGAGCAACGGAACCTGCGAGATGTTGATCGAGTTCTGCGTCTGGATGACGCCGCCGATCACCACCGTGCCGCCGTCGGTCACCAGCACCTGCGTGGTGGCCTGCTGCGTGATGAGTTCCGGGTTGCCCTGCACTTCCTGACCGAAGTTGGGCGTGGTGTTTTCCACGTCCACGTTCAGGAAGATGGTGTTTTCGGACGTGATCTGCGGAGTCACCGTCAGCCGCAGGAACGCGTCAACGTAAGTCACGGTTGGGGGACCGCCCAACTGCGCCTGCGTCACGATCGGAACGCGCACGCCCTGCTTAACCAGCGCTTGAATGTTGTTCTGCGTGACCACCCGCGGACGAGAAAGAACTTTCAACAAGCCGCGCGATTCCGCCATCGAGAGAATCATGTCGATTCGCACATTGTTGCTGGCGTTCACGAAGCTAATGCCGCTCGAAGGCGAAGTCGATCCCAGGTTCGAGAACAATGGAATCGTGGACCCGGTCGAACTGCCCGAACCCGCGGTCGTGATGTAGCCGGGGGTAAGACCGCCAACCGTCGTCGGCGACGAACCAGCTGCCTGGTTTCCGCCGATTCCACTGTGGCCGTTGCCCCATGCGAAGCCGAACTGGGTGCCGATGTCGCGGGCAAACTGCCGCGTCGCCGCCACCACCCGCGCTTCAATTTCAACTTCCTGCGTCTTGCGATCGAGCTGCGTCAGCAGGCGGTCGATAACCGGAATCACTTTCGGAATATCGTTGATGATCACGGCGTTGGTGCGATCGTCCGCCACCACATCGCCGCGCTGCGAGAGGAACTTCTTGACCGTGATGACCACTGCCTTTGCCTGAGCGTAGCTCAGGAAACGCGTGACCTGCACTTTTTCGACAGCCAGCGCTTCCGACTCAATCTGCGCCCGGCGGGCATCGGCTTCATGCTTCAGTGTCTCGACCGTGGCGATGCGCAGAACGTTTCCTTCCAACTCGCGCGCCAGGTCGTTGTTCTTGAGCACGATGTCCAGTGCCTGGTCCCACGGCACGTCATCGAGAACCACGGTCAGCGTGCCGTGCACGTTCGGATCGAGCACTACGTTAAGCCCGCTGATTTCGTGAATCAACCGGAAGAAGTCTTTCAGGTCGACATCTTTCAAGTTGACCGAGATCGGCTCACCCGTGTACTTCGGACCAACCGATGCGGGTTGCTGCCCGGCCTGAGCCTTTTGTTCCGCAGCCAGATTCACCGCTGGAGTAATCGTCGGAGCCTGGCTCTGAGCCTGACCCTCGGCAGCGTGAACGCTGACGGGAAGCAGTTCCGCGGCAGTCTTGTCAGAGAACCGCGCCGCCGCTTCCTGCGCCCGAACCGTAGGATCGTCCGTGGCGTCGTCTTTCTTCCCGTCCTTCACCGCGCTCTTGGCCTGATACGAAGGCTCGACAAATACATAGTCAGAGGGCGAAGAAGAATCCTTGGCGATAGGCTTG
>JBEKWZ010000257.1:0-5564 GCA_049512555.1 Candidatus Sulfotelmatobacter sp.
ATCCGGCCAGCGCTTTGTCGCCATAGTCGATCGCCTTTTGCAGGTCGCCCGACACCTGGTAGGCTTGGGAGATCTGCCAGTTCCCGTAGGCCACGGCCGCAGGGTTCGCCGAGAACTTCTGTACGAATTCTTGATACATGGCAAGTTTTTTTTGCGAGTCTTGCTCGTTCGAGATGGCTTGCAGAGCGTGATCCTCATCCGTGCCAGCCGCAATCTCGATGCGATCAACTTGCGCGATAGCTCGTGGGACGGAAACCGCAAAAGAAAAAGAAAGGAACAACCCAACCAGCACTACCCAACCGCTGCAGCGTCTCATAGCCCGCCTCCGCTTTACACGAGAATGTCCTCGAGAATTAGGACTCCTAACTAAGCAGCAGGCGAATCCTAGCGCCGAACGTGCCCGCACGCAAGGGCCGCGATCACCAGCATTCAAGAATGCAAAGACTCCGACCACCAAGGGCACGAAGGTTCACGAAGGAAACCAGCCCTAGGCTTTGGAATTCCTTCGTGCTACTTCGTGTCCTTCGTGGTTAATGGTTTTTCCGCATCAACGTCGGCTAAAGTAGAACGATGCGTGCCATCCTCGGCCAGCGTCCGTTGCGTTTCGTCTTCGCGGCCAACTTGATTTCCATGTTGGGCAGCGGGATGAATTCGGCCGCCGTCGCCTGGTACATCCTGCAGGCCACGCATTCCGAAATGGCGCTGGGCACGTTCGCCGTCCTGCAGACCGTCCCCGCCATACTCATGCTTCCCTTCACCGGCGTCATCATTGACCGCGAGGACCGCCGGCGCCTGGTCATGTGGCTCGATGCCGTGCGCGGCATCGTCATCGCAGTCGTCGCCGTGCTCGCCTTCCAGCATCGCGCGCACGTCTGGCAGCTCTACCTGATGAACACGCTGGTCTCCGCCGGATTCTGGATGTTCTGGCCAACCATCACCGCGCTGATCCAGGAACTCACGCCCGAGGGCCAGTTCGTGCAGTCCAACACATTCCTTCTGGCGGGCGTGCAGGGCGGATGGCTCATCGCCGGCGCGCTCGTCGGCTTCATGTACGACCACATCGGCTTGGGCGGCGTGCTGACGATCGACGTTTCCACTTACGTGGTCTCGTTCCTCTGCTACTTCGCCGTGCGCAAGGGGCGGCACGTCGTCCTCCGCCCGCAGGAACTGAAGTCCGAACTGAAGTCCGAAATAAAGTCCGACATTCTCGCCGCCGAGAATCAGTTCCAGCACTTCTGGCACGAGATGCGCGAGGGCCTGCACTTTCTGCGCGATCATCGCACGGTCATCCTGCTCGGAATAAGCTGGGCCCTGTTTCTCGGCGCCATGGTCACCGGCGTCGTGGTCACCCCTTCACTGAGCGACCGCATTTTCCACGCCGGAGCCAAAGGCTACGGCTGGCTCAATGCCGGCTGGGGCACCGGAGCATTCCTCAGCGCTTTGTATGCCCCGCAGGCCATCGCCCGGCTGGGCGGCCGTCGTGCCATTGCATTCTCCATGGCGCTGCTGTCGGTGTGCGTGGTCTGCGCTCCGGTGATGCCATTTCTCTCGCTCGCCATCTTCTTCTACTTCGTGATGGGATCCGCGCGCGGCGTGGGCGGCGTCGCCATGAACACCAGTTTGATGGAGATGGTCCCCAAACACCTGATGGGCCGGGTGCAGAATACGTTCTACTTTGCCGGAACTTTTCTGCAACTCGTCCTAGCCCTCAGCGTGGGCGCAGTCGCACACAAAGTCAGCCTGGTGGCCGGATTCGCCATTCTGGCCACTGTCTACGGCCTGTCCTTCGTGGCAGCAAGTTGGCCGGTAGAAGCGCCGGTCGCGGAAGAAGTCGCCGCCGACTGAGCCAGACGAACCCGGGTGGCCCATCCTAGCCGCGTTCTTTGCGGCTAGAGCCCGCCCTGAGCTTGTCGAAGGGGTGGGATTTTCTGACGAATGGAGCTGACCGCATCCGCTCCATCCGTGGTCAACCCCCACCCCCGGCTGTTATTCTTTCCCCTTCCGAAGGAGCACCCATGTCCGCTGATCTACACGGCCGTACCGGCGTCGTTTTCGGAGTCGCCAATAAGCGCTCCATCGCGTGGTCCATCGCCCAGGGATTGCACGCCGCCGGCATGAAACTCGCCATCACCTATCAGAACGAGCGCCTGGAGCAGGAAGCCAAGGATCTCATCCTCTCACTGCCCGGCGCCGAAGCTTATATGTGCGACGTCTCGAAGGACGAGGAGATCGCCCGCCTCTTCGCCACGCTGAAAGAGCGCCACGGCAAACTGCACACCCTGGTCCACTCCGTCGCCTACGCTCCCCCCGACGAACTGAAGGGCGACTTCATCAACACCACGCGCGAAGGCTTTCGCGTGGCGCTCGACGTGAGCGTCTACTCGCTGGTCGCCGTCGCCCGCGCCGCCGCTCCACTCATGGAAGACGGCGGCTCCATCATTACCATGACTTACTACGCATCCGAGAAAGTTGTCCCGCGCTACAACGTGATGGCCGTAGCCAAAGCCGGACTCGAATGCTCGGTGCGCTACCTAGCCTACGAACTGGGAAAGAAAAAGATTCGCGTGAACGCAATTTCCGCCGGCCCCATCAAGACCTTGGCCGCACGCGGCATCGCCGGCTTCGGCGACATGCTCAAAGGCCACGAAGAACGCGCCCCGCTCGGCCGTCGCGTGGAAGTCGAAGAAGTCGGCAACACCGGAGTCTTCCTCGCCTCAGACGCGAGCAGCGGAATCACCGGCGAAGTGATCTTCGTGGATTGCGGCTACAACATCATGGGGTTTTGAAAATAGCTCTACTCGATAGCTTATGACCGAGCCAGCATGCGTTTGCGCCGGATTTTGAGTGCTCGCCCGTTAGCGTCGCCGGCCATTAAGTTCAAGGTTCCGGTTAGCCTGGAACTAATGACTGAACACCTGTCATTGCGCCGATTGCGGTTTCGCGGGCTTGGTGGCCGCGACGCGAGTCTCTTTTCCGCTCACGAACACTTTCATGGAGCTTTCGCTATCGCCCGACTCATCGGTGTATTCAAAGGAGTCCTTTGAAACAAACCTCATGATGTACCGGGTGTGATACAGCTTCCCGGCAAACGTGCTCTCCCCGAGCCAAGTCCATACGTCGCCGTTAACCGTACCAGTCTTGTTTTCTATTCCTCCTGAACTGTCAACTGCGTGGTAATCGTATGTCTTGGAAGTCGGATCGTAGTAGACGAAGGAAGACTCCGAGTATTCCTTTCCGGGTCTATCGAGTGTCGCCTCGCAGATCACGGCGAAGCCGCCTGCCGCCCATCTGCAATCGTCAGTGCCACTGAATTTCGTCGCTGGCGAGTTCGGCCCCATTGCCCCGGCTTTCACTTCGTCTTCGATTGTGAACCTGCCGACCATTACTGCCAGCTTCTCCACCTCCGGGCCGCGCGTTGTCTGAGACTGAGCACCAGCCACAATTACGCTCGAAGCGCACGCCAACACAAATGAGACCAACCTTTGGGGGCGACTCATTTGGATTCTCCTTTCAGATGTGCCACGGATGCTAGCACAAAACGAACGGAATCAGGAGATGCGAATAGTTGAGGTCAAATCGTCATTACGCTCATTAACTAGCCGCTTAACCAATGTCCCAAGCAGACTTGTTAAAGAGCGGCCGTGTCCGTTATCGTGATCCGCCGCACATTCTCTCCATCCCGCTCCAGCGCAATCTCCACGTCCCGCTCGCGCACCAGCCTCGGAAACTTTTCTCCCCATTCGATCAACAGAACGCTGTTGTCGGAACGCAGATCATCCAACCCGAGCGTCTCAAGCTCGCGCTGGGTGTCGATGCGGTACAGATCGATGTGATAAAGATTGGCTCGCGGCCCGCGATACTCGTGCACCAGAGTAAAGGTAGGACTGGTGACGTCCTCCTCGGCGGCCGCTTCAAACGCCGCCGCAATTCCCTTGACCAGTGTCGTTTTGCCGGCTCCTAGATCACCTCGCAACAGCACGAGTTTCGGCGGCGCAAGCAATTGAGCGAGCGTTCGCCCAAAGGCGATCGTCTCCTCAGCAGAGTGCGTGGTAGTTTCCCGCAGCAGGTCTTGGTTGTCAGAGCGTTTGTCCGAACGCAGGTTAGTCTGGCCATCCACGCGACCAGTATATGTGGAAGAGCGGCCGTTTATAAGTGGAAGAGCGGCCCTTCAGGGCCGCGTAAAGAGGCAGAGACACGAGGGCTTTAGCCCCTGAGGGATACCCGCCGAGGCAACCGTCTTAATACGTCGTGAACCCGCTCGACTTCAACCCGAGCAGGTTCCTATCCACCACGTGATCAAGCGAGGTGCGCAGGCGGCGATGGTCGTCCTCCTCGAGCGCGACGAAGCGGAACGGTTGCAGCACGCCGTTCGACTGCTTCTGAGTGGGGCTGAGGATTTCGGCCATGCCGTGCACCGGCCCGGCCTGGGTCTGAAAGGCAACCTCAACGAAGTCGCCCTGCGCCAGACAGTGCGCCAGTTGCAGCAGCCCGCCAGTCACGGAAATGGTTTGGAGTTTAGCTTTCGTGCGCCGGCCGTCTTCTAAACGGATCGCAGCCAGGACCGAATCGCCTAGCTGGACCCGGGCCGCGCGCCGCGATGGGTGCGGTTGGGGGAAGTGGGTCATAAGCTAGGTGTACTATCGCACCATCCCGTATCGAGTAATAGATTACTGAAGCCCCTCGTCCGGATTCCCGCGCGCAGAGCGCCAAGTGGAAGCATCAGACCCCTGCCCTTTGAAGCATTTAGCGCCTATTAACTATTTGATTAATGTCCCAGAGGACGATCTCCCGATGACGTTGCGCGGATTTTCGCACCGCGTGGATGGCCCGATTTACTATGTCTGATTGCCACATCTGGATTCGGAGAACTCTCACATGACGCGCATGCTGCCTCTCGCCTTGCTCTCCACGTTACTTGCCGTGACGTTGTCCACCGCTCAGACCTCGCCTGCAAAACCGCCGCTGCGCGTCGGCATCGTCGGGCTGGTTCACGGGCACGTTCACGGATTCCTCGGCCAGTCGCTGCACAGCCCCGAGATTGAGATAGTCGGCGTCGCCGAACCCGACCATCAACTGCTTGCAGCGGCCGCGACTCGCTACGGCTTCGGCCCAAATCTTCTATTTACTGATCTGGAAGATATGCTGCAGAAAGCCAGGCCCCAGGCGGTGCTCGTCTACACCAACACTTACGACCATCGCCGAGTCGTCGAGATTTGCGCCCGCCATGGCGTCCACGTGATGATGGAAAAGCCGCTCGCCGTCAGCCTGGACGATGCTCTCGCAATCGAGAAAGCCGCCAACGCTGGCAAGATTCAAGTGCTGGTCAACTACGAAACGTCCTGGTACCGCAGCAACCATACCGCCTACGGCCTGGTGCATGTGGGTGGCCTCGGCGAAGTCCGCAAAGTGGTGATTCACGACGGCCACAACGGCCCCAAAGAAATTGGCGTCCAGCCCGAATTCCTCGCCTGGCTTACCGATCCCAAACTCAACGGCGGCGGCGCCCTGTTCGACTTCGGCTGCTACGGCGCCGACCTCATGACCTGGCTGATGGACGGCCAGCG
>JBEKWZ010000258.1:0-5554 GCA_049512555.1 Candidatus Sulfotelmatobacter sp.
AAATCCGCCTCCAGTTTCTGGCCGAAGCCATTGTGATCTCGGTGACCGGAGGCATCGTAGGCATCGTGGTCGGCCTGGCGATTCCGTGGTCGGTACGCTTCGTCAGCGACTATCGCGTGCCCGTCTCCGGCCCCGCCGCGATCATCGCCATCGTCGTGTCGTCGATCGTCGGCATCATCTTCGGAACGCTTCCCGCCACCCGCGCCTCGCAGCTCGACCCCGTCGAAAGCCTCCGCCACGAGTAGCTCCCAGATTCAAAGAGAACGATCCCCACTGTGTTGCCCACAGACGGATCAGCAACAAAAAAGTGGCGCACCCGAAGGTGCGCCACTGAGTGAAGATGTGAAGCTCGGCTACTGTTGCGCGAAGTATCCGAAGCTTAGTTGCATCCCGTCGGTTTCGATGGCAATGTTGTCGCCATACTGGTCAATGAGGTAGAAGTTGAACACGTCTGGTGTGCAGCCCTCTCCCCCAGAGAATACCGGGCAGTTCAGGATATCGATACCGGTGATGGTACCGGTGAAGATACCGCTGGCGGTGCTGGTGCCGAAAGCACCGGACACTGGGTTATTCCAGACCAGGAGTGGGCCTGGATCAAAGTTGTCCAGCCAGTTGACGTCGCCGAATCCGGCGAAGCTTGACGATCCATCGGCTACGACCGGACCGACCGAGTCAAACTCGCCATCTATGTCGGCATCCCAGCCGGTGATGCCCATGCCGTAGGGTCCAGCGAAGGAGCTTGTAGCGATGGAACTGGCGCCGCTTTGCTGGAATCCAACACCGTCCTGGACGTCGGTGGGATCCAGGGTAAGGGCCAGCGCATGGCCGTTCCCGTCCAGGTAGAGTTGGATGTTATAGGTAAGGGGTGTATCCGCGCCGTCGGTTATTCCGGGGATGCTAACTCGTCCCGTTGGATCCACCACTACGGTTTCCGCCGGGGCACTTACCGGATCCGGGCTTGCAGGCTCAAACACCCCGCTGAAATCGGCGTAATCCAGGAAGCCGGTTACGCTTCCATCAGCGGCGATGGAGAGTTGTTCGGCAGATTGCAGGACGAAGCTGCCCTCGTCCGCGCCCTGCATGCCAATGACATAGGTGTTCTGGGCGTCGGCAGCGACGAAGCCCTTAACTCCTGAGTGGGTCGGTACCGACTGGGCGTAGGCGATGCCCGCCAAGGCTCCCTGGAAACTGTCTCCCGTTTCCACGAGTACGATTTTGCTGCTGCTGATTTGATAACCGTCCAGAATCAGCTTGCTGAAGTCGTCTGAATTCACCGTGAACGTGACCCGGCCAAACGCGTCACCCGCAGACACGCTGCTGGCAGTGAAAGTTCCACCTTGGATGACATTCCCAGCGCCGTCGGCGTCGAAAATGCTACCCGCTCCCGAGATGGTGCCGACAGTGGGTGGACCACCGGAAGTGCCGGGAAGATCGTCGATGTTAATGATGCCGCCTATGGCCAAGGCATAGTCCGCGTGCCCGAGAACGAAGGCCCAGGAGCCTGCCCCCGGGGTAGCAGTAAGGGATAGGGCGGAGCTTTGCCGTTCCACCCAGCCGCTGCCAGTGGCGGAAGCGTCGAACTCGGCCAACGCAGCTTTGCCTGCATTGGCACCCTCGGCCAGCGGTAGCACCGAGGCCGAGAACGTTTCGAGGCCGTTTACGCCGATATCGCCGTCACTCGTCGCCAGGTAGATGTAGAGGTTGCCGTCGCCAGCGGTGCCGTTGGGCGCCGTGGTGATACAGGTGGCGACGATCTTGGCAACGGTGCAGGCATTGGCCGGTTGAGCGATGATATCGTCTTGGGCAGTGAACTCATCGTCGACAAAATCCTGTTCGCCACCCGTAATCAGCCCGCCAGCCACCGTGATTACACCGGAGACGGTGTAGTTCGATTGGTCGCTAAAGTCGTAGCCGGTCACCGAGAACACATAATTGCCGTCAGCCAGGTTGGCCGCCGAGATGGAAATGGGTTGGCTGCTTTGGCTAATGGCCGAGTTGGTCGCCGAAGTTGCCGTGATCGTGATCGTTGTACCGGACGGCAGGATGAAATTGGGCGCAGTATAGGTCGTTGAGGCGCCGCTGGCCGTGGTGGCGGGGTTGAAAGTGCCGCAGGGTGAACCCGCCGGCGTCGTCGTGCAAGACCAGACCACGCCGCCATTCGCCTTGTCATTATCGACGGAAGCGACAAGAGCAGTTTGGCTATTGACTTGAAGGCTGGTTGGGACCGTGTTCAGAGTAAGTGTAAGCGGCTGAGTGGAACTGCTGCTGCATCCCGCCAGGGCGGCAATCGTGGTTAGCGCGATTAGTAGAAGAATCGATTTGCGCAATGTCATCGGGCACCTCCTTTAAAACTAGGCTCGGTTCTCGTTGTTTCAATCTTGGTTCCCGCTTTGGATCGGCTAACGTGCGGACGATCGGAGTGAGCCGGCAGGAGAAATCCGCGCGGACTGCGCACTGTGACGGTGTTGCCGTCGACGGTTAGTTGGCGGGCCATGAAATAAGCTTTCCCGCGTACTGTAGTGCTGGCTCCGACGATGCGAACCGGCACGCCAGGCTTTAAGACTTCTTTGGTCTCCTTGCTTATGAACGGTCCGACGTGAGCGTCTACCAGGCCCCTGGGACCAGCCACCATGAGATGCATGCCACCTGGGCTGCCTGGGGTGTGCTTTAAGACGACTTCCTGAATGGTGCCTTCGAATGTAGTTTCGTGCGCCGCGTCATAGACCGGACCAAAGCCGCGTCCTGTGCGGGATACCGACGCCGCGTGGGCATCGAGTGAAACAGCCATGGTCGCCAACAGCAAGCCGGACAGCAGCCCTGCGATCAATCGGGTGTTTGTTAATCTGGAAAGCCTCATTGCACGCTCCTCTTACTTCTGGTTGGGGGGGGATCGCACAACACTCTACCAGAAGCGCAAGAAAACCGATATTGTTTTGATGGTTACTTCCCTGTGACCTGCCCATGGCAGCCCAGACTGCGCCCGTGCGACCGGGGAAGAAAACGAGCGGAGTGCAAATCAGCGGAATCCCGGAAGAAGTTGAATTCTGGCGGAAAGGTGCGAGGGTGTGGCCCGGTACGGAATCGCGATCGCCCAGGCGCCCTAAAATCGCAGAAAGCTTCGAGGGTAGGGTTTTATTCCTAGAAACCACAAAGCCGGGCTGGTTGGCCCGGCTGTTCTATTGTGGAACTGGTTCGTTCGGTCTTTTCTGATCGCCGACCCAGAATGTCAAAATCCGAATGTCAAAATCTCGCCAATTCCACTTCGATTTCCGCGGCCTCTAACCCAACCTCTGCGCGTTTTTTCTCGCATCCGGAGGGCCACAGTCACATTTGCCCAGTCTCATCTTGCGCCGCGGGGTCACCGGCCCGCGCCGCGGGGCAACCCTCACATCACCATTGCCAGGTTTTCCAGTTCATGCATCAGGACGGGCATGGCGCACCCCGCCATTTCGACGCGGCCTGCCGCATCGAGCGCCGCCTTGGGCGATACCCCATAGCCACGGCCCATCAGAAACACCTGGAGCAGTTCGGCGGCCTCGTAAGAGTCGATCATCCCCCCCTGGAGCAGATCGTTCCTGAGAGCTGCCAGCTCGGTCATCGTGAACCGGTCCTTATCGTTCATTGCCTTCTCAATCTTCATTTTCTCGTTCAGCATGGCCGTCATCACCTCCGACTCCGACCTATCACTTCCTTGCCGTATTAGACTCATCGGCAGCTGTGATAGTTGCATGCAATTCTGCTGCCGTAATTACCCTTCATTCCCTATTACGAACCCCAAGCCCCTCTGGATTCATTTAACCCCTGTGGATATTGAAAGTTGCGGCATTCCGGATAGGGGAGGCGGGAGGCCGTTGGGGTGCCCTTCGTACCCAGAAGGTAATCTCAAGACTGACACAATGTGTCGATCCCTGACAGGCGGGCCAACAAAGAGTGTCGTGCCAGCTTTTGGTGCAACAGCGGGCGAGCTACGCCTCCAGCGAACGGGGGTGGGTTACCGCAGTCCGGCAGGCTGGCTTAAGGCTTGGCGGTTGCGGCTTCCGCTGCCGCGACGGTGTCATAAAGGTGGAAGAACTGCTCGACCCGCGTAATCTGCATCGCGCTGCGCACGCGGTCGCTGACGCCGACCAGCGCCAGATGCCGACCATCCTTCTGGTGGGTCACGTAGGCTCCGACCAGCGCCCCAATCCCGGCCGAGTCCATGTAGGGAACCCCGGTGAGGTCGAGGATGAGGGTGGGTGAGCTGCTGGCCCGCACCTTGGCCTGAAACTCAAAGAAATTCGTGAGGAGAACGGGGCCGTTCAGACGCAGCACCCGCTCGCCTTCGGGCGTCCCGCTCACTTCTTCAATCTGCAATGGCTCCTGTGGCATCGGCAGATAATATTACGAGAATGTGAATATGGTGTTAAAGGACGTAGGTTGTCGTGTCCCGACAGTTGTGGACATGCCCGGCAATGCTCTAAGGCTCGATCGTAGCCTCATCGATCAGCATGATGGGGATGTTCTCTTTGACCGCATACACACGGTGGCACTGCTGGCACTTCAAACTCTCCGGGTTCGCACGATATTCGAGCGCCTGCTTGCACGCCGGACAAACCAGAATTTCGAGAAGCTCTTTGGCAACCATGATTGGTCGATTGTACGACAGAGGGGCGAGCGTGGTTGCGATAGAATCTCCCCGGAGCCCGAATGCCTGCCACCATCCTCGACGGAACCAAGATCGCGCAGCAAATCCGCAGCGAAGTTACTGCGGAAGTGAAAACCATGGCCGCCACAGGCGTGCGTCCCGGGCTGGCCGTGGTACTGGTGGGCCACAACCCCGCGTCCGAGATTTACGTGCGTGGCAAGGTGAAAGCCTGTGAGGAAGTTGGCGTGTACAGCGAGAAACTGACGCCGCCCGAATCGGCCTCGACAGCCGAACTGCTGGCCGTGGTCGAAGCTCTCAACCAGCGCGACGATATCGACGGAATCCTGGTACAGCTGCCGCTGCCCCCGCAAGTCGACGCCAAAAAAGTGCTGTTGGCCGTCGACCCAGCCAAAGACGTCGACGGATTCCATCCCGTGAACGTCGGATTCCTCTCCACGCAACGGCCCGGGCTGGTGCCCTGCACGCCCGCGGGAGTGATCGAAATTCTGAAGCGCAGCGACATCGCCATCTTCGGGCGCGAAGCCGTGGTTGTCGGCCGCAGCGATATCGTAGGCAAGCCCGCCGCCATGCTGCTGCTCAATGCCAACGCGACCGTGACGGTGTGCCACTCGAAAACCCACGATCTGCCGGGCGTGTGCCGGCGCGCCGACATCCTGGTCGCAGCCATCGGACGCGCGGGCATGATCACGCGCGATTTCGTGAAGCCGGGTGCGACTGTGATTGACGTCGGCATGAATACGGTCACCGATCTAGCGGAATTTCGGCGTTTTTTCGCCGGCAACGCCAAGAGGGAAGAAAACTTCGCCAAGAAAGGATCAACGCTGATCGGCGACGTCCATCCCGAAGTCGCGGAAGTGGCAGGAGCGCTTACCCCCGTGCCCGGCGGTGTCGGTCCACTGACCATCGCCA
>JBEKWZ010000259.1:0-5542 GCA_049512555.1 Candidatus Sulfotelmatobacter sp.
GTCGGTGCATTACATGAGAAAATTGTTTGCGCTTCTCGTCTTAGGTCTATCCCTACCCGCAAGTATTCTGTCCGCCCAAACTACGCAACCGACCATCCCGGTAGACCAGATTCATACCGGCATGCGCGGCTACGCCCTGACGGTTTTTGAAGGCGTGAAGCCGGAGTCCATGGACGTGGAAGTTCTCGGCGTGCTGCGCAATGCGAACGGGCCCAAGGGCGATATTATCCTCGTCCGGCTGCACGGGAAAAAAGTGGAATACACCGGCGTGGTTGCCGGCATGAGCGGCAGCCCCGTTTATCTCGATGGCAAGCTCGCTGGAGCGCTCGCCTTCCGCATCGGCGAATTTTCGAAAGAGCCGATCGCCGGCGTCACCCCGATTGCCGACATGCTCGAGATCAACGCCCTCGACAAATCGCCGGCCGAAGAAACCGCTGTGACCAAGCCGACCGTGACCACCGCCGCCGGAAAAACCGCGGCCCCCGGCGATACGGACGCTGTTGCGGGACCAACGCAGGATTTCGCCAACTATCTGAAACCCATCGAGACTCCGCTGGTCTTCAACGGATTCTCCGAAGACACCGTGCGGCGCTTTGCCCCTCAGTTCGCCTCTGCCGGAGTCATTCCCGTGATGGGCGCTGGTTCGGTCAGCGAAGATAAACAGCCCGAGCCTCTCGAAGCTGGTTCAGCCGTCAGCGCGATTCTGGTTCGCGGCGATATGGATATCGCCGCCACCTGCACCGTGACATACATCGATCCTCAGCGCCTGTTGGCCTGCGGACATCCTCTGCTGCAGTTCGGCTCCGTCGACTTGCCCATGAACAAGGCGCAGGTGCTGGCCACGCTGCCCTCGCCGCTCAACGCCTTCAAGATCGTCAATACCACTGAGCAGGCGGGAGTGTTTGTCCAGGATCGCCACACCGGCATTATGGGCGTGTTCAACAAACAGCCCGAGATGATTCCGGTGACGCTGACCATCCACACCGCTGGCGGCGCGCCGCAGAAAGATTTTCACTTTGAAGTGCTCAACAACCCGCGCCTGAGTCCCGTTGCGATTATGGCGACGGTTTTCAACGCCCTGCATGGCGTGAATGAATATGGCGAAGAAATCACTTACCGGCTCAACGGCAGCATCAACGTAAAAGGGTTTCCCGAAGTTGCGTTGAAGAATATGTTTGTTCCGGCGGACAATGGTCAGCCCGCCGCCATGGCCGCCGCACTTTCGCTAGGCGAGCGCTTCGGACGCATTTACGACAATCCTTACAACGCGCCCGCGGTAAACAGCGTGAAGCTTGACTTTGAGCTGGTCCGCGAACGCCGCTGGGCGCGCCTGGAAAGCGCCCGCACCGACGTGACCGAGGCCCGTCCCGGCGATGAGATCATTGTCGAAACTGTGCTCGCTCCCTATCGCGGCGAACGCGTCGTGCGCCAGATTCGGGTGAAGATTCCCACCTCAGCCGGCAAGGGACCCTTGCGCATTCTGGTGAGCGACGGCGAAACGCTTGACCGCGTCGGCCGCACCAATCAGGCCTTCGGCCGCAAGCTCGACCTGGCTTCGACCATTGCGCTGCTCAACAAAGAGCACGCCAACAATCGCCTCTACGTTTCCCTGCTGGAAGCCGATCCGGAGGCCCGCGTCGCCGACAAAGTCATGCCCACGCTACCCATCTCAGTGATGAACATCATGGACGGCATGCGCGGCAACCAGGAAATGATCGTCAGCGGAGAATCCAGCGTAGACGAAACCGCAACCCCGCCCCTCGACTACATGGTAAGTGGCGCGCAACTGCTGACCGTCACGGTGAAGTAGCCTAGGGATTAGATTGTGTGGCGCGGGCACTCCTGCCCGCGAACTCTAACCACGAGCAGGCCCGCAGTCCCAATCCAGAACTGCGCGATCAGAAAATACAAATTCCCTGCTAAACCCGCATCTCTCCGTCATTAAGATGAACCGATGCCTACGGCAACCTTCCGCCGCTACGAGTATCGACGCCGCCTCCCACACCACCAAAGAGACGACCGACCGCTGTTCGTCACGTTCCGAACTCTGGCGTTCGCCCTTTCGCCGGCTGCACGCACTCTGGCCCTGCGACATTGCCTCCACGATCACGGCAAGACAATCGACCTTCACGCGGCCGTCATCATGCCCGATCACGCACATTTGTTATTCACGGCGCTGCGCGATGGTGAAGGCTGGACTTTCGCACTTCCAGAAATCCTGCGGGCGATCAAAGGCGCCTCCGCCCGCAGCATTAATAAGCTCATGCGACGCACCGGCCCGGTGTGGCAGGATGAATCCTTCGACCACGTTCTTCGCGGAAACGAAAGCCTGCTGGAAACGATCGAATACATCCGCCAAAATCCTGTCAGGAAGGGATTGGTGGAGAAGCCGGAAGACTACCAGTGGCTGTGGGTAGAAGAATATGGCGCAAGCAGTTTGTGTGGCGCGGGCACTCCTGCCCGCGAACTCTAACCCCGAGCAAGTGTGTGTGTCACTGAGAGAAACAAGGGAACAAATCTACCGTACCCCGGCTCCTGATCCGCCGCTGGCAGTCGCGGGCAGGAGTGCCCGCGCCACACAAGGATTACTCTTCCTCGTGCTCACCCATCTGCTGCGTCAAGTACCGCTCATAGCCCAACTCTTTGATCAGGTGCACCTGGGCTTCGAGAAAGTCCACGTGGCCTTCTTCGTCCTTGAGCAGGGTCACAAACAGATCGCGCGATCCGTTGTCGCCTTCTTTCGTGGCGATTGCGACCGAGTCGTTATACTGCTTCACCGCCCCGATCTCCAGCTTCAGATCGTTCTCAATCATCTCTTTGACTGTGCCGCCGACCGTCAGTTCCAACGGTTGCATCGACGGGCTGCCATCCAGAAACAGGATCCTCTCCATCAGCACTTCGGCGTGCTTCATTTCGCCGATGGATTGTTTCTTGATGAATTCGGAGAGCTTGTGATATCCCCAGTTCTCGCACATTTCCGCGTGCAGAAAATACTGGTTGATCGCGGTCAGCTCTTCTCGCAGTGCCTTATTCAGTTCAGCAATTACTTTAGGATTACCCTTCATAGCCTCCCGAGTATCGCAAAAGCAGGTGTCAAGAGCAATGACGGCACGGATCGAACGAAAACAAACTCCCGACCACCGATCTCGCCACACTATTGACTGAAGACAGGCAGCACGAACAGCGGATCATCGAGCCAGGCACTCGTTCCGGCCGTGATCGTGACATCCACTTCCAGCGGCGCGCTGAATCCGCCGGGTGAAGGCACAAGACTCGCCAGCCCGTTCAAGTCGGAAGTCGCGTTGCTCTGACTCACCTGCAGGATCACCGGCATGGGAGGGTTGGTGGGGTTCACTCCTCCGCTTGATGTTCCAACTGGCCGCAGCACGGTAGTTTGAAAGCCCACACCGGCAGCGATCACGGGATTAGGCGGCGAGGATGAATCCGTGACCCGCACCACGACCGGCTGGAACGCCGCGCCCGTCGACACCTGTCCGGTTCCCGACACCGGCTGCAGGTTTTGTTGCGGAAGCGGCACCGGGGTCGCATAAAAAGTCTGGCAAGGGGCGTTCGCTGGAGCCACGCATGCGGTTACCTGAACCAGCGACGCCAGTTGCGTGACCGTCAATGTGGTCGTGGCGTAGCCGCTGGAACTGGTTAAAGCGGTGGCCGAGTTGAGGACGCCAGAGCCTTTGACCACGCTGAAGTTCACGCTCAGATTGTTCTGCGGCACGCCGTTGCTCAAAACGCGCGCGGTGAGCGGGACGCTCACCGTGGCACCCTGG
Source organism: Candidatus Sulfotelmatobacter sp. (assembly GCA_049512555.1). Classification (GTDB taxonomy): domain Bacteria; phylum Acidobacteriota; class Terriglobia; order Terriglobales; family Acidobacteriaceae; genus Sulfotelmatobacter. Next base: position 3,786 of record JBEKWZ010000259.1, read on the forward strand.
GCGATCCACAGATAAGGAGTAAAAACGCCAATGTCGGCAGTCGATTCCGTCGCGTTGAGCGGCACGCTCACTGATCGCGATGGACTGTACACTCCGGGGGCCAGGGTCGCGGTAATGGTTGCCACGCCGACCGCCGCAGGCGTGAGCCAGGTTGCGGCGTCCCCATTCTGATCGCTCGTAACCGAGCAAGACGACCCGGCGCTGCAAGCTGAAAGTTGCAAGCCGTTACTGGCGCTCCATCCGATAGTTGCGCCTCCGACTGGCGTAACGCCATCCGCTGCCAGCACGCGGACGCTCATCGGGTTTGCCGCCTGGGTGCCCACAGCAGTCGAGGGATTGAGCCCGCCCAGCAGAACGATCGTATCGCTGGCCGCAGCGCCGTAGGTCAGCGCTTGGATCATCGTTGTGGACCCACCACTTGCCGGATCGCTGATTGTGATGGTCTGCGTGCCGTCGGATTGCGCGGGAGCGGCAAAGATCATTTGGCCCGCATTGATCGCGAGTGGAGTGACGGCGACGCTGCCGATTTCAGTTGCGAGTCCCAGATAAAATCCGGTCCCCTGCACCGTGACTGCGCCGCCATTGATGCCGATCCGCGGCGGGGAAACGGAATTCCCATACAGCACGTAGGCGCGATAAAGATAGTCGGGGCGGCCGTCGCCGCGCACATCCGAAATTCCGATGAGCAAGGTGGTCGAAGTCGTGACCTGGGCGTCCAGCCGCGTCATCCCATAAATGTCCTGATTGAACGGGGAAGGCGTGAACGCCTCAGCCGGGCTGCCTGGAGCATCGGATGCGGACCACATGCCGACTACGGGCTGGGCTTTCATCTCGCTGGCTTTGCCGGATTCGTCGAGCGCCGTCACCGCCACCGACAGCGTGCGATTGGCTTGCGCCGGCAGAAAGAGATAGGCCATGTCTCCGTAATTGCCCATGGTTGTCATCCAATCTCCTGCCACGGGCACCGGGGACGGGGCAGTCCAGGTAGAGGGACTCTGGGGCAAGGGCTGCGCACTGCTGCCCATAACGATGTCCTGCTCGACGTCATTGCCGGGCGCAACCGTGACTATGATCGGCTGGGCCGATCCTGAAGGCGACACCGGACCTGGAGAATACGCCCCGACCTCTGCCGACCAGGTCGGATCAATTGGTTCGACGCTCAACTGATATTGTGTGCTGCCGCTGGGCGGTTCGAGACCAGCCAGGTCGAAGAAGCCTTCCAGGGATTGGCTGTTCGAGCCCCACTCCGCCAGCGGATCTCCCAGCGGATCGTAAAATCCGGTAACAGGATTGCCCGCGTCGCCGGTAAACAGAAAACCCGATACCGCCGCAGCCGCATATTGACGCGAGGGCAGCCCGGTCGAGGGATCGATCCAGCGCGCCACGACATTGACACCTTGCATAGCCTGCGTCGGATTTCCGTGATCGTCGGTAAACCACACCGATCCGTGGATGCGTGCCGTGACCGTCGAAAACAACTGCTTGCCGGGAAAGCTCACCTGATTTTCGGCCGTGACCGGATAAAGCCGGGAAACTGAAGCCGCGTCATCCATGGCAAGCCGGTAAGGATTGGCGTAACAGAGCGTGATAGGCACGCAGACTAGCGGATCGGTTTCGTGCATCACCGGAAACCCCGCGTAATCACCCGACACGGGATGCGGCGTGCCGCTGAGCACGTTGGGATTCACCTGCGACCAGCCGACACCCAGCACACCACCGATCACGCGCACCAGCCGGTACTCCACATCTGTCAGTTG
>JBEKWZ010000260.1:0-5529 GCA_049512555.1 Candidatus Sulfotelmatobacter sp.
GCTGACCTGAGACTGCCGATTAGACATACGACCATATTTTCATAAATTTCAAACTGATTGGTGGAGGCTTTTATGAAGAAAGCGGTACTAGTCTTGATTTTCCTGTTGGCGCTTTCGGGGTTGATGATCGCGCAGAGTTCGTCATCGACGGTAGACGTATTGGGCGCGCATAGCAACCAAGGCCGTGGTTGTGCGGGTTGTCACTCGCCGCACAGCGGCTCGTTCGGTTCCGGCCACGCCGGCGCCGCCGACACTGGCAGCTACGCACTGTGGGGACAGGACGCCAGCCCACTGTACGGCAAGATAATCGCATTCGGCGACAATGGCACCTACACGGAAACTCTGCCCTCTACCATCACCACCGGCTCGCAGGAAGTCGGCGGCATCCTGCTCTGCCTCAGTTGCCATGACGGCAACGTTACGGCCAGCAATATGATGGTCAACCAATCGTATGAACAGAAGATCGGCCTTCTGACCAACACCGCGTACGGAGCTGGAAAGATTCCGACCCTGCTCGGCAATGACGGCACGACGGCCGGCAACTACACTAACGATCACCCGGTGGGTCAGCTTGCAACCATCAGCACGGGCAGCGGCCTAGTCAGCACAGCAGGCGTTCTGTCGGTAACCGCCGGCAGCCCCTATGCCCAGTTCGTAGCCAACTACGGGTGGCCGGCACTGGCGCCTGGCACATGGTCGAAGCCCTACGGCATCACCGCGGGCGGGAAGCCCTATCTGCTCTGCACCACTTGCCACAACCAGCACGTGATGACCGTATACACGTCGAGCGCAGCCAGCCCGATCGCGGGCGACGGCGGCGGCAGGCACTATGCCACCTTCTTCTTCATCAACGGCCCCTATAACCCGAACATCAACAACGTGGTCAACACCAATGCTCCTTCGACCACGCAGTTCTGCCGCCAGTGCCACTTTGGCGAGTCGAACGAGGCCAACAACACCAACAACGTCACCACGACCTTCCAGTAGACCCGCTTCCAGTAGACCTGATTCCACTGGATCTGGATGAAGATGTGCGACACAGGGGGAGAGGATTACTCTCCCCTTCTTCATACCAGCGAGCCTGTCCCCAGTTGTGGGCGTATTCAAACTGCAGCACTACCTGTAATTGGTTGCGGAACTTTCTACGGTTAATCCGATTCTTTCGCTATTGCGGCCGCCTTCTCGGGCTTTCCCCAATTCTTGTAAAACTGGACTAGCCACAGATGTGCACGTTCCAGGTAGTAGCGATCGGGAGCGTCGATGTGGTCCTTCCGTGCCCGCATCCCCTGGTAGCCTTTCAGCAGCAAGGGTTCGGCTTCGGCATATTTCTTTTCTCCTGCCAGGGTGGCGCCGAGCAGGCTCTCAGCGCGGAATCGTTGCCAATCATCCGGCGCCTGCTTTTGATACAGCTCCAGCGCCTCGCGGGCGAGAGGCTCGCTCTCGGCGGCTTTCCCCTGCGACACATAGGCCAACGCCAGATCGTTCACCGATTCCATCGTATCCGGGTGTTCCGACCCCAAGGCGTGCCGTCGTCCCGCCAGGGCTTGCGCTCCATAAGTCTCCGCCAATGCATATTTGCCCTGCCTTTGGTACATGAACGAAAAATCCCCCAGGCAACTAAGGGTGTAAGGATGCTCGGGGCCTAAGACGCGCCGGCCCAACTCAAGGGCCTGGCTGAACAACGCCTCGGCCTGCGCGTACTTGCCCTCTTCCGAGTAGACGACGCCCAGATCGCCCATGGCCACAATCGTGTTGCGATGCTCGGGACCCAAAACGCGCCGTTCAACCCCCAATATCTGACTGAAGAGAGCCTCCGCCTGCGCGCTCTTGCCCTCTTCCTCATAGACGGCGGCCAGATTGTTCTTTGACGTCAGCGTGTCGGGATGCTCGGGACCGAACACCCGCCCCTCAATATCCACGATCCGGGTGTGGAGAGCCTCCGCTTGTGCGTGCTTGCCCTCGTCGTCGTATACCAGTGCCAGTTCGGACATGGAAGCCAGTGTGTCCCGATGCTCTGGACCCAGCACGCGGCGTCGGAGATCGAGAGTCTGGTTCTGGAGTGCCTCAGACTGCGCGTCCTTGCCCTCATGCCAGTAAACGTCGGCCAGATTGTACATAGCCATCAGCGTGCCGGGATGTTCCGGACCCAACACCCGGCGCCGGATCTCCCAGCCCTGGCTATACAGCCCCTCGGCCTGAGGGAACTTTCCCTCGTTATTGTAGGCGGCGGCTAGAATGCTCATGGACGGCAGCGTGTCAGGGTGCTCCGGACCCAGCACCCGCCGCCGGATCTCCAGGGTCTGGCTGGCGAGTGCCTCGGACTGAGCGTACTTGCCCTCATTGTCGTAGATGATGGCCAGATTGTTCATGCTCGTCAGCGTGTCGGGATGTTCAGGACCCAACACACGGCGGCGGGCTTCCAAGGTCCGGCTCTCGAGTGCCTCGGCCGCCGGGTACTTGCCCTGATCGCGGTAGATCATGGCCAGATTGTTCGTGGCCGTAAGCGTGTCGGGATGCTCCGGACCTAAGACGCGCCGACTTAAATCTACTGCACGTTCTAATTGCTTTGCCGCCTCCGGATATATCGCGAGGTCCGTGTAGGTCTCGCCGATGGTGTTCCGAATAGCGGCCTCCACCTCAGGTTGCTTTGCGAACTTGCCCTCGATTCGCTCCGCGGCTCGGTCCAAGGCGGTACGTACCTTCAAGTCGGGATCCGGCCTTGCGATCAGTCCCGACTGCGCGGACGAACTAGCCTGTGCCAACAGATCGTTCCGCAAGAAATCGTTGACCGCTTGAGCGATGGCTGACTGCTGTTTGGCTTGTGCTTCAGCCCGGCGCGCTTTCACCGCCTGCCAGGTGCTGGTAATCACCCCCGCCACCAGAACCAGAAAGACGGCTGCCGCCGCAGCCACCAGAGCCGTGTGCCGCAGCACGTATTTCTTGGCGCGATAGCCGACGCTGGCCGGCCGCGCGCTTACAGGTTCGTTGCCCAGATAACGTCCGATGTCAGCCGCCAGCTCCATCGGAGAGCCGTAGCGCCGGGCACGGTCTTTTTCCAGCGCCTTCATCGTGATCCAGTCCAGATCACCGTGCAGCATAGTGACTAACTGCTTGGGCTCCGCGCCACGCGCTTCCGCACTTGACTTTGAGGTCTCCTTATTTCCGCTGACTTTGGAGCTGGGGCGCAGCGGATCTTCTTCCCGCAACCGGCGCAGAAATTCGTCAACCCGTTGCTTGCTGGTCTCGAATGGCAGAGAGCCGGTCAGCAGCACATAAAGCACCGCACCCAGCGAATACACGTCGGTGCGCGTGTCCACGTCCATGACGCCGGCGTCGGCCTGCTCCGGGCTCATGTAACCCGGCGTACCCACCCAACCGCCCGCCTGAGTCATGAGAGCGAGAGTTTCGCCATCCAGCTGCGGACTCGCCGCCTTCGCCAGACCGAAGTCGATGATCCGAGGTACCGGCTTGCCATCGACTTCGACGACCAGAATGTTCGCCGGCTTCAGATCGCGGTGCATGATTGCTTTCTGATGGGCGTGCTGCACGCCTTCGCAAACTTTTATAAACAACTCCAATCGTTCGCGAATCTTGAGCCGCTTGCGATCGCAGTAGGCAGTGATAGGCTGACCGGGGACATACTCCATCACGAAATAAGGCTGTCCATCAGGCGTGGCCCCGGCGTCAAACACCTTGGCAATCGAGGGATGATCCATCATCGCCAGGGACTGGCGTTCCGCGTAGAAGCGCTGCAACACCGACTCGTCGTAGCGGCCAACCTTGATGAGTTTGAGCGCAACCTGCCGCTTGATGGGAGCGGTCTGTTCGGCCAGCCAGACCTGTCCCATTCCGCCTTCCCCGAGTTTGCGGATCAGTTGATACGGGCCGATGGATTTGACTTGGCTGGCGCGTTCAGCTGCCGCGAAGGCAGTAGAGGCAGAAGTGTCGAACGTCGCGTCGGCACCGGAAGTCTCGTTACCGCTGCTCCGCGTCGCGGTGAATTCAGGACTGGTATTTTTTGCAACCCCATCCACTTCACTCATAACCACCCCGAGGAAGTGGCAGAAGTCTACCACGCTTGGGGTGGAGGACGATAAATCGCCATATCACTCAGTGACCTTGATCTTTCGGTAAGCGCCCGCGCCCCGCCTACAATCCGAAGTTCGTTAGTTCGTTGCTCGAGATTCGGACGCGGGTCGTCACAACGTATGCGCTCTCGAGGCAGCGGTAGTTTCCTCGGGCAGAACAAAAATGGCCCCATTGCTGGGGCCACGTTTCAAGAGGCTACGAATTTGGTGGGCATGTCAGGAAAGGCGATGCAAGTATCCGTTCCGCCAGGCGAAACGGTTCGGGTGGTAACGCGGAGAATCGAAGAGAGTGTAGGTCATGCTAGAGTTTGCGGCCTCTTTATTGCCCTTTACAGAAGCACTTGCCGCGCCAAAGCCCGATCGCGGGGTGAAGCTGCCCACGCCACAATATAAATGAATGACGAGTAAGGACTTAGTCAGAGCGCGGAACGCCAAAGACGCGAAGAGAAAGGGAATAGACGGGAAATCGGAAGTGCAGAACAATGCATATTCCGTGCACGCGCCTACCGACGCGCTCCAAACACGAAGCCCATGGCTGGTTTCAGGCCAGTCATGGGCTCGTGAAAAACGGAAAGTTCTTCTTTTATGGCTAGCTGTTGCCAGCTACGGTGCGCAGCTTCCCCGGCAGAAAGTGATAGGGAGGCCAGGGACCGCTGATCGTCACTTCGCAGTTTTTCAACTGCTTGGCGGCGGTGGTGTAGCGGTTCTGGTACTTTTCCACGCTTTTGGCGTCGATCAGGTGGGCGATGTCGATCAACATGCCCTCGGGCGCGACTTTCTTGCAGCTGACTTCTTCCTCCAGCGGGTTGAACAGCTTGTGCACCTGGACCGACAGGGCTCGGGCCTTGGTCTGGCGCTCGCGCTCGCGCGAGGCCTTTACCTTCAGCTTCGACAGGTAGTCGCCGCCGACGGTATCGGGCAACTGGACGTCGATCATGGCCTCGCGTAGCGAGCCATCCCGAACGACCAGTTTAATGTGCATTTCTGACTTTCCCCGCAGCTTGGCCACGCTCACGCCAAAAGCCCGCCGGTTGACCCGGACGGCCTGGCGCAGGGCGTCATCGCTCTCGAAAATGGTTCCGAACTTGAAAGGTAGGACGGTGGAGTTTCGGAAGCAGCTGCTGACCACCCGCGCATGCTCAATCGCGGATTTCTGGTCCAGTTCGCTGGCTGTGTGGTCATATTCGCTGACGATTACCGCGAATTCACCACTGGGATAGCTGAGAACCGCCGCGCCGTTCACTCCTTGAACGCCCTCTAACAGGAAAGGGCGGCGAGTGCGGGTTCCATTGGGAAGGGTTTGGTGCTCGGTAAGACAATACGCGTACCACGCCATGTTGAACTCTCCGAACCGGGATGGAGGCGAGCCGGGCCGCCTCTCACGTCGAGTTTTTCGCCAAAGCTTTGTACAGCGATTTTAGGAAGTTGTGGAAAACGGGCG
>JBEKWZ010000261.1:0-5528 GCA_049512555.1 Candidatus Sulfotelmatobacter sp.
CGCTGGTGCTGCCCAGCTGCTGCGTCCAATATCCGTAGCTCACCAGGGCAACTGGCGCAGCTCCGAAACGATGATTCTCCGGCAGGAAGCCGCGCCCCAATACCGGCCGAACCCGCATCAGGGGAAAGAAATCCTGAGAAACGGAGGAAACGATCGTTCGCGTCGGTTCGGCCCCGCCCGAGACCGATTCCTCGCCCACCCCAAATTCGGCCAACCCGTCCAACGAATGATTCTGAGAGCGGATGTCTTCAAAGTTCGGGTCGGTGAAATTCACGCGGTGGCCGCGGTCGTTGACTTCCCAGAGTTGTACGATCTGGTTCGGTTTGTCGTACGGCAGCGGCCGCAGGAGGACGCCGTATACTACGCCAAAGATCGCAGTCGTCGCCCCGATCCCAAGTGCCAGCGTAAACACCGTGATAAAGGTGAACCCCGGACTCTTCCGCAATACCCGCAGCGCATAGCGCAAGTCCTGAATCGTCGTATCCATAGGGCTGAACTCCTGCTTGAGGTTGGCGGACCGCTCAAGCGTCAGTAGCAGATCCCGTACCAGAAGACGGTAACGCTAGCACGTTGACGACAAAGGGCATGCCGTCCTCAGAAACATGCGAATCCGTCCGTTCGCGGACTGAGCTGGTCGAAACCGGACAAGAGCGTTGGGTAAGCTTGATCGTTAACGCCCGGTCGACGTCAGACCGCTCGGCAAGAAGGTCGGCCGTTCTCTTTTGTCTTCAGGTAAGCCATTGATTCCAAAACGCAATGCTGGCAAAGAACGGCCAGATGGTGCCACTCTGGTCCGGGGGACGATAACTACCTGCGAGATTGACAAATAATTACTTGACCTCCTCTACCGTTGCAGCTAGATTAGACAGTTCCAGGTACATCCGGAAGCTTCTAGGCCGTTTTTGCGTCGCCTGCGCCTAAGGGGCCAAGCCCAGAAAATTGAGCATCTTCGGGTGCCTGTCACGCATCTATTCAAAGTGAGTTTTACGCGATCTCCTTTTACAACCTGTTAGGAATCAGTGGCTTAGATCGAACTGTGGGATTCGAGTCACCCTCCCTGGCGGAAGGATGAAAGCGCAAGACCACCATCATAAAAGTAAGGAGAAAGAAAGCACATGCGCTCTGATCGTGTGTTTGATGCTTTACAGACTCTGCGGAACCGGTATATGCTTTGTCAGCTTGCCTCCAAGGCCACGCGGAAGTTCCACCGGCCCAGCACCAGAATCCAGGAAACGATGAACGGTGTGTTGGATCGGATCGCTGGCGCGGATCGGCAAGAAGTGTTGTCGGAACCAGAGAATTTTGCTGAGGCACAACGGCGGGCTGCTTAACCCAGCCCCGCCTTCCTGCCTTGTAGTACTTGCGTCTTTCCTGCGTCCCCTCCTTTTGAAAATCTCCCGTAGACACTAACGAACAAGCCTTAGTGCACGGGTTCAGGTGAACCATGACCATTGCTGAACTGAAAGAAAAGAACATCACCGAGTTGACCAAGATCGCAAGGACCTTGGATCTGCCCGGTGCCAGCGGTATGCGCAAGCAGGACTTGATCTTCAAAATCCTGCAGGCGCAAAGTGAAAAAGAAGGCCACATTTTTGCCGAGGGCGTACTCGAAATTCTGCCCGACGGCTACGGTTTTCTGCGCTCTCCCGATTACAACTACCTGCCCGGCCCCGACGACATCTACGTCTCGCCGTCCCAAATCCGAAAATTCGATCTGAAGACCGGCGACACCATCAGCGGACAGGTACGGCCTCCGCACGAGGGCGAAAAATACTTCGCGCTGGTGAAGATTGAAGCCGTCAACTTCGAATCGCCCGATGAGGCCCGCAACAAGATCCTGTTCGATAACCTGACGCCGCTGTATCCGCAGGAGCGTTTGAAACTCGAGACCACGCGCGAAAACGCCAGTGCCCGCGTGATGGACTTGCTCACGCCTCTCGGCAAAGGCCAGCGCGGACTGATTGTTTCTCCGCCACGCGCCGGCAAGACCATGCTCTTGCAGAATGTCGCCAACTCGATTACGGCGAATCATCCGGAAGTCGTGCTGATGGTGCTGCTCATCGACGAGCGCCCCGAAGAAGTTACCGATATGCAACGCTCGGTTAAAGGCGAAGTGATTTCGTCGACCTTCGACGAGCCCGCTGCCCGCCACGTTCAGGTCGCCGAAATGGTGATCGAAAAGGCGAAGCGATTAGTCGAGCACAAACGCGATGTTGTGATCCTGCTCGACTCCATCACGCGTCTCGCCCGCGCTTACAACACGATTGTTCCCCCTTCGGGCAAAGTGCTCTCCGGCGGTGTGGATTCCAACGCTCTGCAGCGTCCCAAGCGTTTCTTCGGTTCGGCTCGCAACATTGAAGAGGGCGGCTCGTTGACCATCATTGCCACGGCACTGATCGACACCGGGTCCCGCATGGACGATGTGATCTTCGAAGAATTCAAAGGCACCGGCAATTCGGAAATCATCCTCGAACGCAAGCTAGTCGACAAGCGCGTGTTCCCGGCCATTGACATTCAACGCTCGGGTACGCGTAAGGAAGAACTGCTTATCCCCAAAGAGGACCTGCAGCGCATCTGGGTTCTGCGCAAAGTGCTGAACCCGCTGTCGCCCGTTGAAGCCATGGAACTGCTGGTCGAGCGTCTCAACAAGACCAAGGCCAACGCCGAGTTCCTGGCGAATATGAGCTCGCTGTAAACACGTAGCCCCGGACGCATTCGTCCGGGGGCGCTTGCTGCGCTTCGCGGGGCGGACCCTTCGACTTCGCTCAGGGCAAGCTGCGTCCGCCCCTACGTAAACCCCCCGTGCTCCTCTGTGGTTAATTCTTTTTCCCGCGAAGTATAATTTCCATGAGCAGTGCTCGCCGACTCTCAGCGAGGTGCCTGTGCGATCCCGATTCGCTTCCTGCATGTTCGTTTTGTCCCTGTGCGTCTTTCTCAGCTTCGCGCCCAACGCAAGCGCGCAACGGCAATCGACGTCACCCCCTCCGCCAGTTCGGAGCGACATCAGCCAGCCTCCCATCACAAACGCGGATGATGCCCAAGAACGCCTCACCACCGAGATGGCCAAGAAAGCCGCGAAGGACCGCGCCGCCGCGCTCAAGAGCGACACCGACAAGTTGCTGAAGCTGTCGGTCGAACTGAAGCAGTCCGTAGACAAATCCGACGAAAATGTTCTCTCGCTTGACGTGATCAAAAAGGCCGAGGAGATCGAGAAACTCGCCCGCAGCGTGAAAGAAAAAATGAAGGGGCCGAACTAAAGGCGCGGCGCCACCCGGTCGACAGGAAATGGCGTCACGACACCTGCGCGGCGCCTGCTACCATTACCGCATGTTCAATTTTGGGAAACCGAAGACACTTGGCGACTGGATAGTTCACATCGCGGGGGCCGTCGTCGCGCTCCTCCTTGTCTGGTGGATGCTTCGGATGTACGTACTGTGAGTTCAATGTCACCTTCTTAACTGGGCAAGGAGCGATAGCACCCGTTGATCACCCGGCGTCGATCTCCGATTTAGTCGGCAGAAGATAGCTCCCACCGATGGCGGCTCCTCCCGAAGGGTTGCCTGCGTCAGATACCCATCGCGGTACTTCCGCACCGAAACTCCTGCTCGCTCTGCGGGTTTGCATTCCTAGCCGCGGATTGCGGTCGGAGGAACAACGATATGAAACGCGCGATTGCTGGAGTTCTCTTGCTGGTAGCGATGAGTGTGGCCCCGGCGCTTGCCTGGGACGGTGACCGAGGCGTACGCCGCGACATTCGCCACGACGAGGTGAGAATCGCACACGACCGCCGCGAATTGCGGCGCGACCTCTACCGCGGAAATTATGCGGCCGCGCGCCACGAGCGCCGGGACCTGCGCCGCGAGTATCGCGACGTAAATCGGGATCGGCGTGAGTTGGGCTGGCGCTAAGCCGCCTGTCGTAGAGACGTAGCTTGCTACGTCTCTGCTGCAGCATTTCGGACGATGGCGGGAGAGACGTTGCAAGCAACGTCTCTACGGAGTCAGTTTCGATCCAACAAAAACGCCATCCGGATCGCTCCGGATGGCGTTAGTTCTTAACGCAGCGTTTCTACTCCGCGCCCTGCTTGATCCGCATGCCGTAGAACGAACGGTAGACGAACGTGAATGACACCAGGAAGAACACCAGCGCCAGCACCCGCGTCAGCGTCGTCCCCTGATCACTCGCCAGCTTCACCGCCAATTCCACTGCCAGCAGGCCGAACAGCGTGGTGAACTTAATCACCGGATTCAGCGCCACCGACGACGTGTCTTTGAAGGGATCGCCGACCGTATCGCCGATCACCGTCGCGTCGTGCAGCGGAGTTCCTTTCTGCTTCATCTCGACTTCCACAATCTTCTTGGCGTTGTCCCACGCGGCGCCGGCGTTGGCCATGAAAATCGCCTGGTAGAGACCGAAGATCGCGATGGAAATCAAATAGCCAACGAAGTAGAACGGATCGACGAATGCGAAAGCCAGAGTTCCGAAGAACACCGCAATGAAAATGTTCAACATGCCCTTCTGCGCATACTTCGTGCAAATCTCCACCACTTTCTTGCTGTCGGCGATGGAGGCTTTCTCGGCGCTCTCGAGTTTAATGTTGGCTTTAATGAACTCGACGGCTCGATAAGCGCCGGTGGTCACGGCCTGTGTGGAAGCGCCGGTGAACCAGTAGATCATCGCTCCTCCGGTGATCAGTCCCAGGAAAAACGGAGCATTGAGCAGGGAGAGTTTGGCCACGCCATCGGCATCGGTGAGCCCGTGCGTCAGCGCCATGATGATGGAGAAGATCATGGTCGTCGCGCCCACCACAGCGGTACCAATCAATACCGGCTTCGCCGTAGCTTTGAACGTGTTTCCTGCGCCGTCGTTGGCTTCGAGCAAGTATTTAGCCCGCTCGAAATCCACATCCATGTTGAAGTCCTTCTTGATCTCAGCCTTTACGTTGGGCACGGCTTCGATCATTGAAAGTTCATACACCGATTGCGCGTTGTCGGTAACCGGACCGTAGGAATCCACGGCAATGGTCACTGGTCCCATGCCCAGGAATCCGAACGCTACCAGCCCAAAGGCAAATACCGCCGGAGCCAGCATTCCCGCCGCCAGCGCCAGTCCCATGGTGCTCATGTAATAGGCAATCGACATTAGAAACATCATGGCCAGGCCGAGATAGTAGCCGGAGAAATTCCCCGCCACGAATCCCGACAGAATGCCGAGCGACGCTCCGCCTTCCTGCGCCGAGATCACGACTTCTCTCACATGGCGCGACTCGGTCGACGTAAACACCTTCACCAGTTCCGGAATCAACGCGCCGGCTAGCGTGCCGCAGGAAATAATTGTGGCTAGTTTCCACCACTGCGAGCCATCGCTGCCCAGGGTCGGAATAATGAAGTAAGAAATCACATAGGTGGCGGCGATCGAGATGATCGAAGTGAGCCAGACCAGCGAAGTCAGCGGCGCTTCGAAGTTCATCTCAGCGGCCGAACCGTACTTCACCTTGGCAACCGCGCCGTTGATGAAGTAAGACAACG
>JBEKWZ010000262.1:0-5521 GCA_049512555.1 Candidatus Sulfotelmatobacter sp.
CGGTTTTTGCGGACCGAAGGACCTATGCAACTTCTCGGCGGCTTTGCGGAATGTAAGTCTGCCTCTCTCGCATGATCCATTCCATCTTCCAAGTCATTGCGCTTCTCGGATGCGTCTCCAGCGGCCTCTACTACCTGCTGGTTCTGTGGAGCGCAGCCGCATTTGTCCGCCAGAGCAAGGCGGACAAGAGTGGACCCGCGCAGTCCCTGCCTCCGGTTTCGATTCTGAAGCCGCTCAAGGGCACCGATCCCGACATCTACGAGAGTTTCCGCAGCTACTGCCGGCAGGATTATCCGGAGTACGAAGTTATTTTCGGAGTCAGCGATCCCAACGACCCCGCGGTGGCCAGCGTTCGTCGGTTACAACAGGAGTTTCCCGGCCACGCGATCCGACTGGCAGTCACGCCGGAAATACTCGGAGCCAACGTCAAGGTCAGCAATCTCGCCCAGATGCTGGCCGACGCGCGTTACGAATACCTGCTGGTCAATGACAGCGACATTCGCGTGGAGCGCGATTATCTTCGCCGTGTGATGGCTCCGCTGGCCGACCCGGCCGTGGGATTGGTGACTTGTCTGTATCGCGGAGTCCCCGCTCCAACTCTGGGTTCACGCCTCGAGGCTCTCGGCATCAGCACAGACTTCTGCGCCGGGGTTCTGGTTGCTCGGCAACTGGAGGGCGGCATCCGCTTCGGACTGGGCTCGACGCTGGCATTCCGGCGCGCCGATCTGGAGCGCATCGGAGGGTTCGAATCGTTCGTCGACTTTCTTGCGGATGACTACGAATTGGGCCACCGCATCGCTGGGCTCGGCCTGCGGGTTATGCTATCCGACGTTGTGGTCGAGACTCATCTTCCCGCTTACGACCTGAGTGGGTTCCTGGCTCATCAATTGCGCTGGGCGCGCGGTGTGCGCGACGCGCGTGCGGGAGGCTACATCGGCCTGGCTTCGACTTTCGGCCTGATGTGGGCGCTGCTCGACGTCATCGCCGCACACGGCGCGCTGTGGTCGTGGGGAGTTTTTGGCGTGACCGTCCTGTTGCGTCTTGCGGTTGCCCTGGCGGTCGGCAAGTCCGTGTTGCGGGATACGCACCTGCTCAAGAATCTGTGGCTGCTGCCGCTTCGCGATTTGGTCGCGGTTGCAGTGTGGGTTGCAAGCTTCGCCGGCCACACCGTGACCTGGCGCGGCGACCGCTTTGAATTGAAAAACGGACGCCTGATTCGCATCGCTCCGCGGGCGTGAGAATAACTAGACGGTGGAGTGGAGTTGCGCGGGATTCTCGTCGTGGCTCAGAGCAGCGCGAATTTTCAGTGAGAATTGTTTCAACGTGTAGGGCTTCTGCAGGAAATTCGTTTCCAGGTCGACCACTTTGTGGTCGACCACGGTCTTGCCGGCATAACCGGAAACGAACAGGAGTTTCGTATCCGGCCGCACTTGCCCGAGTTCCTTGGCCAACTCGCCACCACTCATGTTCGGCATGACCACATCCGTGACCAGCAAATCGATGATCGAAGCATGGCCTTTGGCCACGGCCAGGGCATCGACGCCGTCTTTGGCTTCGAGTACGGTGTAGCCCTGCAGGGTCAGAAATTCGGCAGTGGCCCGCCGCACGGCCTGCTCGTCTTCCACCAGAAGAACGGTTTCTGAACCGCGAGTCATGGGCTCGGCTTTGACTTCTACAACGTCGGCGGCGCGGTCTCGCGCACCCACACAGGGCAGATAGATCTTGAATACCGTTCCCATCTTAGGTTCGCTATAGGCCCAGATGAATCCTTTGTTTTGCTTCACGATTCCGTACACTGTTGCCAGACCTAAGCCCGTGCCCTTGCCCGCAGCCTTCGTGGTGTAAAAGGGTTCGAAGATGTGCGGCATGTGTTCAGGAGGGATTCCATTGCCGTCGTCGCTCACGGTGATCAGGACATAGCGGCCGGGAGGGATGGTTGCTTGATGACAATGAATGTAGTCGTGCTCCAGGCGCACATCGGAGTTTTCGATTCGCAAGTGACCGCCCTGGGGCAGGGCGTCGCTCGCATTCGCGGCCAAGTTCATCAGAATCTGCTCGATCTGCAGCGGATCGACCCGTACTCGTCCCAGTCCAGCGCCCGGGGCGAAAATGAACTCGATGTCTTCTCCGATGAGCCGGGGCAGGGTTTTGGCGATGCGCGCGATCACCTCGTTCAGGTCGGCCACGCGCAACGCTCGCGGCTGTTTGCGGCTGAAGGCGAGCAACTGCCGGGTTAGTTCCGCCGCTCTCCGCGCCGCCAGCAGAATCTCCTGAATCTTGGCCTCGAGCGGGCTGTTCTGCGGGACGGCATCCAATGCCAGTTCGGCATAACTGGTGATGATGGTCAGAAGGTTGTTGAAGTCGTGAGCGACTCCGCCTGCCAGGTTGCCGATGGCGTCCATTTTTTGGGACTGCATCAGCTGCGCTTCCAAGCGCAGCCGCTCGGTCAGATCGCGTCCGTTGCAGATGAAGTGGGTGACGTTTCCCGCGCCATCCCGCACCGGGCAAATGGTTTGCTCCACGTAATAGAGGTCGCCGCTCTTCTTCCGGTTCACCAGAATGCCGCGATACACATTGCCTGCGCATATGGTCTTCCACATCTCCTGATAGACTTCGGGGCCCTGCTCGCCCGATTTCAGAATTCGTGGAGTCTTCCCGAGGACTTCGTCGCGTGTGTAGCCGGTCAAAGTTTCGAACGCTGGGTTGACGTATTCAATCGTCCCGCGCAGATCGGTCACCATCACCGTGTCGGCCGACTGTTCGACGGCCCGCGAGAGTTTGCGTATAGATTCCTCCGCGTTGTGTTGATCCTGTTGCAGAGAATGGATTGCCAGCGTGTTGCGAATGTTACGGATCAAAGTTGCCCCGTCGAGTTGCGACTTGGCCACACAGTTCCAAGTGCCGCCCTCGATGATCTCGGCGACCGTTCTTTCGTCGGCATGCTCCGTCAGCACGATAAAGGGTACCGAAAGTCCGGCGTGAAGGAACTCCGTCAAAAGATGAACCGCTTCCGCATTTCCGGTTTCATGTTCGAACAGAACCAGGCCGTAGCTCTTCTGATGCAACATCTCTCTAGCCTCTTCGAGTGAGTGGGCGTGGTCGAGATCGGCTGAGAGCAAACTGCGGGTCCGCTCGAGAATTTCGCGGATCAGGAAGAAGTCTTCCTCTTTGTTGCCCACTAACAACACGTGCAAGGGCGTGGGAGCGGGTTTTGCTGCCGTTGACACTGCAAGGGTCTCCGTTATCTACCATCGGGATGTCAGGGCCGTTACGTTGGTCCATAGTGTGGTTTCTTTTCCCCCGGCGGGTCAGGATTCCCGAATTGACGCCGTGTCGGAATCAGGACTGGGGTGATCAGGCTTCACATTACTTCAGAGCACGATTGTGGCCGACCGCGGTCGGCTGCCATTCGGAGCCGAACGATAACGCTTGCAACCGGGCTCACCGCACGCGATCGTGATTCGAGGATAATAATTAGAGGATAATAAGAGAGCCCTCGGGAAGTGGGACATGAAGTGCTCCATGACTAAGCAATCGAGTCTTTTCCTGCTGACTCTGCTTTGCGCCTATGGCCTTAGCGCTCAGGTGACCTCAACCGCGCAGACCTACACCGTTCAGGTTTCGACGGCGCAGGCCTGGACCGACAGCGGCCTCGACTTGCAATCCGGGGACGAGCTTGCTCTCTCGGCCGCGCCCTCGTCCGATCAGCCAGTCGCTTCTGGTGTGCCAGCCTGTGATCCCAAAGGTGTGACCGCAACCGCTCTGCAGGCCGCGCTGCCGCTGCCCAACGCGCCCCCTGGAGCCTTGATCGCCCGCCTGCACGCCCACGGAGCTGCCCCGGTATTGGTGGGAGCGAGCCGTGAGTTCCACATCGCGGAACCTTCCCATCTGATGCTGGGGATGAACTTCTCCGGCACCGCGCCCTGCCAGGGAACGATCGCGGTTACGGTGCATGTAATTCACGCGGGATCAAATTCGGCCAGCGCAAATTCAACCAGCACCAGCTCAACCAGCACCAGCGCGGGTGCAGCCGGCGGCCAGTCGACCGATCGCGGCCAGCAGCTGAAATCCCAGCTCGCAACCGCGGCGCAGGTCTTCATGTCGGGACAGTTCGGCATGGGCAAGTCTGAGGCCAGCGCTTCCAACGCGACCTCCGCGGGCGCCGATGCCGCACCCGCCCCCTTGAAGGTGTCCGACGCGCCGCTCGACGCGCAACTGCGCAAGGGCATCGACAGCCTGCCGCGCCGGGTCAACGACCAGTTCAACAATCAGGGCGACATGGTGAACTTCGTGATCGTTGGATCGCAGAAAGATGTGCAGGCCGCTCTGGCGGCTGCGACCTGGCACGTGGCTGACACTGACAATCAGAAGGCTGTGCTCAACGCCCTGGAGCAAACCTACGACAGTAAAGACTACCTGGCGATGCCGATGAGCACGCTATACCTGTTCGGACGGAAACAGGATTTCGGCTACGAAATGGCCGAGCCCATCGCCATGGTGGCAAGCCGCCACCACTTCCGCATCTGGAAGGCTCCATTTACGTGGAGGGGGAGCGAGGTGTGGTGCGGCGCCGGCACTCACGACATCGGCTTCGCCAAAGACAAACGCAACGGCAGTGTCACTCACAAGATTGATCCGGCGGTGGACGGGGAACGCGACAACATTGGCAGCAGCCTGCAAAGCACCAAGCAGGCCAAGACACTAACGTACTACCTGCCTCCCGACCCAGTGCAGGACGCCAAGAACGCCACCGGCGACGGCTACCATTCCGACGGCCGCTTGCTGGTGATCTTCCTCCAGTAAACAAGAAACAACCGTATAGAGACGTAGCTTGCTACGTCTCTCTTGACCACAAGCCCAGCGACCGGGTCCGCGCGAACTTTGGTTTGGTGAGGATCCTGATGCGAGCCGGTTAACCAATCTGCAATTGCCGCGTCTAATCCCACAAGATCCGGCAACTTCCCCGGGACGCAGTTTGCAAGAAATCAAGGGAACGCCGGGACGATGCTGTGCGTATAGATCCTCAAGCGAGGTTCTGCCTCTCGCGCGACGGTCTATCCGGAGTTGCTCGAGGTAGAGAACCGCACCCCTGCGTGCATGCGGTTGTGAGGCTGCGCCCGTCTATTCGTGGCGCTAGGGTTCGATGTAACGAATGCGTTCGAACATTGGGGGATGCATGGAAACAGGGCAGAAGGTAAACGGATCGATCCGGCCGGTTGAAAGATATGACGTCGGCCACGTGCAGGAAGTGATTCGGCAGGCACACGGAGAACTGCGCCAGTTGCTCGAGCAGCGCTCGGAGATTATGAAGCGCATCGGCACCGTCAAGCAGACTATCTCCGGCCTCGCCAATCTTTTTGGCGACGGCGTCTTGAACGAAGAGTTGATGGAACTGGTCGACCGAAAAAGCAGCGGCCGCCAGCCAGGATTCACTAAGGCTCGTCGCATGATCCTGATGCAGGCTGGTTGTGCCATGAATGCGCGTGAGATTTGCGATTACTTCCAGCAGAACATGCCGGCG
>JBEKWZ010000263.1:0-5499 GCA_049512555.1 Candidatus Sulfotelmatobacter sp.
TTGATCGCGGCCGTGCACAGCCGCGTCGGATCCAGTTCGTGAGTGCGGGCGATCATGTCGTCGATCACGCGCGGTCCCTGGGGCTGAAACATCATGGTCCACTCTTCGTTGCCCATGGACCACAAAATGATCGACGGCGAATTGCGATAGCGCTTCACCATGGCTTCGAGCTGCGCCATGCCCTCTGGATTCGCGCTCATCAGGCGCGTCTCGCACATCATCATCATCCCGAGGCGGTCGCAGGCTTCCACCCATTCTGGCGTCGGCATGTTGTGCGAGGTGCGCACGGCGTTGCCGCCCATGTCTTTTAAGACAGCGACCCGATAGCGCTGCAGTTGGTCAGGGAGCGCCGCGCCCACGCCCGCGTGGTCGTGATGATTGCAGGTGCCTTTGATCTTTACGGACTTGCCGTTGAGGAAGAATCCTTTATCGGCGTCCCACTTGAGGTCCCGAATGCCAAAGCTGATGCGCTCGGCATCGCGTACCTTGCCGTTAGACTCAATGGTCACGATTGCTGAATACAGGTTCGGAGCTTCAGGCGACCAGAGCGCAGGATTCGGGATGCTTGTGGCTGCCCCGAATTCCGCCGGCAGTATCGGGGCGACCGGCTGTTCCTGAGAGTCGCCCGTAGTGGCCACTGTCTTTCCCGCGGGGTCGAGGATCTGCCATCGCACGCGGCAGAGTTCCAACGGACGGGCGTCGTTATGCACGATCGTGCTCAAACTCAGCCGGGCCGTGTCGCCTTCGATCTTGGTCCGCACCGTGCTCTCCCAATGCCCCAGATGCAACGCATCCGTCTTGGTCAGCCACACATGCCGGTAAATGCCCGCGCCTTCGTAGAACCAGCCATCGCCAAAGCTGGCGTCCATGCGGACCATCAGAAAATTCTTGCCGCCATAATTGAGGAAGTCTGTCACGTCGAAGCGAAACGGCGCGTACCCGTTGTCGTTGCGCCCGACGAAGTATCCGTTCAGAAACACCAGCGCGCTGCGAAACGCGCCGTCAAATTCAATGGTGATGCGCCGTCCGCCGTCGTCTTTCGGAATATCAAACGTGCGCCGGTACCAGCCCACGCTGGTCTCGGGATAGCGGCGGCCCAACGGTTTGTAGCCGTGGCTGTTCTGCTCTTCATCGTGCACAAACGGCAGCTCGACCGCCCAATCGTGCGGCAGGTTTAAGTTGCGCCACTTGGAGTCGTCGAATTTCGCGGTGGCAAACTCAAACTCACCGGACTTGGCGAAATCGCCTTGGCCCATGCCGAATCCCAAATCGCGCTTTGGATCGCTGGCATTTCCCTGAAAAAACTTCCAGCCAAAATCAAACAGCAGATGCTCGCGCGGTGCAACCGCCGACATCGCCTCCGCCGATGCTGCGCCCGGATAGCCCGCCATCAGCGCATGCGCGCGGCCCACCGAGCCTGCGACGAGGGTTGAAGCGGAGAGTGCAAGGCCGGAGCGAAGCAGATCGCGGCGAGTGAGAGAAGTCATGTGTGGCCCTCGCGGTTGGATGGTACTGGAAAGAACGAAGAAGTGTATCAGGAGCCGGCGCCAAAAAAAATGCACCGTCATCGGGTCCGCTCTTTGAGAGGGATTCCGCACTCCGCGAACTCTGAGATCAACGATAAGGGTTCATATCGGGTCACTAACACTTGCGCCCGCTCTCGGCCTTGCATACTATCTACACGTCATTTTCGGGCCGGAAATGAGGGCCAGAAAGGGCCAACTTTCGAGAAGCGAAGCGGCTGTCCCTCTGTGCTGTCCTCGCCGAGCAATCTTCATCTCATTACGCCGATCCTCATACCAAGGAGAAATACGGATGAACTTCAAGCGCATGAACTTCACTCGCATCTTCACCGCCATCGGCTTCGCCGCACTGCTTTCCGCGCCCGCTCTTGCCCAGCAGCCTCCCAGCCCCGAGCAGTTCCAGGCCGTCATTGAAAAAACCTTCGGCCCCACCAAGCAGGTCTCGGTCCGCGACCCTTTCTACAATCTAGTGGCCTTCACCATCATCATCCCCAAGGACTGGTTCTTCGAAGGCACCGTGCTGCACGGTCCGGGCTGCGCCGGTTCCTATTACCAGACCATCGCCTTCCGCGCCTACAGTCCCGACGGCCAGTTCGGCGTGCAGTTCATGCCCCGCGTCGACTTTTACTACTGGGAGGAACAGGACGCGCGCCCGATGGGGGCAGCGTGCAAGTTCTTCGCGCCCATGTCCTCGGCCGATTATGCAAAAATGTTCGCCTACCGCGATCGCCCCAAGGCGGAGATCGTCAAGAGCGAGCAAACGCCCGATGCGCAGAGCGCTTACGAACGGTTGGAAAAACAGAACGAACAGGCGGAACAACAGAACGCCGCCCTGCGCATGCCTCCCATGGAGCAAGGCGCCGACTTCACCCGCAACCGCATCCATTTCGAGTGGCAGGGCATGCCGCAGGAAGAGTGGCTGCGCGTGGAAATGCTTTACACCGACTATCCCAAGTCGGTTTTCGTCTACAACGGCGGCCCGCATCCCGGTCATCCGGAATGGAAGCATTTCCTCGGGGTCTCGGCTTCGGTCTCCGGCCGCCGCGCCCCGCTCGGCAAGCTCGACCAATACGACCCGGCGCTGGTTGCGATCCTGAACACGCTGCACCGCACCGACGAGTTCCTGCAGGCCAGCAACGCCCGCCAGCAGCAGCTCTCCAACGCCATCATCCACTCCATCCAGAACCAGACCATACTCAACCAGCAGAACTCGCAGGCCTTCATGAATGCCATGACGGCTCAGCATAACGCCTTTATGGCCAACCAGAACCGGAGCTTCGCCATCAGCCAGCAGAACGCCGCCGACCAGATGAACCGCCAGACCCAGCAGGCGCACAACGTCATCGCGCAGATGGACCAAAGCACCGCGCGCACGCGCGACTACCAGGACATTCTGCTCGACCAGCAGTATTACGTGAACAATCAGACCGGCGAGACCGCCACGATTAGCGGACGCCTCAACCACGCCTTCGCCAACGGATCGCTCTCAAGCAACGCCACCAGCATCGTGCAGACCGATTCCAACTTCAACCCCAACGGACCGCTCGGCTACGACTGGAACGAACTGACGCCCATCCACCACTGACGGCCGCCGTATGGGCTGCCGCAGGGTTGCAGCCCACCTTTGCATGACAATTATTTCTTCACTTCGCCCATGCCCACGATCTTCGACGACGTGCGGAACTTTTTGTAGTCCCGGTAGGTGCCCGCGTCCTGCTCGTTGTCACCCTTGAACAGGGCGATTCGGGCGTCAACTTTGGCTTCGTAGTGCTGGGGCAGCCAGACTTCGTCATTCACGCGCGCCTGCTCGTACACAAAGCGCGTGCCTTTGTGAAAGCGCACGAGGACCCAGCCAAACGAGACCGTATCGATGATCTCGATGTCCATTTTCGCAAGTTGCATTTCCGCCTTGTCGACCCACAAACGGCCGTGGAGCCTGGACAGCGCTTCGGAATCTCTCGAGCGAGCATGGAAGTCCGGTCGCGGTTCGCCATCAATCACCCACGTATCGCGTCCGTTCAGTACCTCGCTCCCCACCAGGCGGAAGTTGTAGGCATCCGGAACTTCGCTGAAGATCTCTAGCCACTTTTGCCGGGCTTTTTCTTTTTCCTCTTGACGTTTTCTCTTTTCGTCTTCTGTTTCATTCTTCCGCCGGTCGGCCAGCTTCTGGATTCTCTCCTCTTCCTTGGCTGCCTCTTTCGCGTCCAGCGGTTTGTCGTCCTTTTCCATCAGCCGTCGCACCTGGTCGCCATAAAGTTCCATGATTTCGTAGGTCTTCGTTTCCGTGGACTGGACACGGCCTTTGCCGTCCAATTTGTGGACGACTTCGCGATCGATGTATGTATAGTCCCGTTGCTTCCTGTTATTGTCTCGGTGGTTCTGCAATACGATGCGAGTCAGTTCGCGCATCTGTTCCTGCGAGAGCGCGCCATCGGCGTCGGGCTTCAGATCAGGCAGTGACGCTGACTTCTGAACTGCGGGGGCGGAACCTGCGGGCTCGGCGGGGGACGTGCTCGGTGGTGTGGTGGCCGGTGAATCCTGCTGAGCGAGCGCCAGCAAACTGCAAAAGAGAATGAACCCGCCCAGGTGCCAAGCTCTCATGCTTCTACCTTAACGCATTCGAATGAGAGAAGTTTCGTTGGGGATAGAGGCGGTCTTGGGTCTCGGGGGGCGCGTTTTCGGCGTCAGGCCTAACACATAAGACCTGTAACTCTTGAAACCCAAGACCGAAGACCTGAAGACTAAGACCTGAAGACTAAGACCCGGTTTCGCGATCTTGGCGCAGGGCCTGTTCCACGGCAAGATGGCCGCAGGTGCGGCCAATGATGTCCTGCGACGAACCAGCTTCTACGAATTGAAACCCATAGCGGAAGGCATTCCTTTGGCGAACCATGGCAAGGGCCTCGACGTCGCCCATGGGTAGCGCGAATTCCAGCCGAACCACTTCGCCTATGGGGACCTCTATGCCCAGCATGGCCGAAATGCCCGATTCGCTGATGTCGACGGTATGCCCTCGAACCACTGGACAGTCGCGGGGATAGACGCGAATGTCCACTTCCACCTTGAACCGGGGATGGCGGCGGGCATCCACCATTTCGTACCTCTGGTAAGCTTCGATGTGACTGCGGGCATCCAAGTCGAGACTCTCCCGGACCAGAAGCCTCGCTCGACCGGACTGCCTATCCAGATTGCGTCCATCCAGATTGCGTCAAACTAGAGTGCGTCCGGAGGTAGTGAAAAGCAAGCGCAAAGGTCCATGTTAGTTATCGGCCGAACCTTGCCGGAACTTTAGCGAGCCCCGGCTGTGTCAGTCTCTGGCCTTGTAAGCCTTGCCTAAACATTCAGCCTGGAAAAGCCGCTCGTCCACGCGATGCAGCTTCTTCTCCTGGGTCTTGGTTAGAAGGGAATAATGCTTGATGTCGAACAGGTGATAGACGATGAACCACACCGGCTGGTCGGTGGTCATCCAGTTCTGCCGGTCGAAGCGCTTCAGATTCACCGGGCGGGAATAGCGCCGCAGAGTGCGCTCCCGCCGCAGGTTGAAGTAAGCATTGAAATAGCTCAGGGCCAGCTCCCGCAGGGTGCGATAGACCGGCTCGCGCCAGCGGCATCCCGTGTAGTTCGACTTGGCCACCGCGCCCCAGCAGCCATCTTCGCGGTAAATGGCGAGCACGTGGTCAGTATCGTGCTCGGCCTCGAAATCCAGCAGCAGCGGAGGATATCCGTTCGCCCGCAGTGCCGCCGCGGCAAAAATCGCGCCTTCCAGGCAGTGCGACGTTTGTTCCGCCAGCACCTTGCGCGGTGACCACGCCGTGTCTTCCAGGTGATACGGCATGTGATCGAGAAACTTCTGAATGCCGTAAGGCTTCTTCAGGCTGCGCAGCTTGCGCAATTCCTTCGGGGTGAAAGTGTTCGTGAGGCCAGAGTCGTTTGAAGTCATGGTTGGTCGTGCGGCATTCCTTCTTGCTACGAAAGT
>JBEKWZ010000264.1:0-5487 GCA_049512555.1 Candidatus Sulfotelmatobacter sp.
TGAATCATCTGCCCGGGCTGGTAGATTGGCTTTTCGGTGGTGAGAAGAATGGAAACTTTGTCTTCGAGCCGCACGGGTTGAACGAATTCCGTCGAGCCGATCGCAGTGTCCACAAGGTAGCGCAGTTGATAACTGCCCACTACGCCGGCTGGAAAGCGAAATTGTGCTTCGGTGGTTCCGCGCCGATTCAACTGCCCGCTGAAAAGCAGCTGGGATTTCTGGTCGGGGATCAATAATTCGACGCGCACCGCGCCGCGCCCGGCAATAATCTCGTCGTGCGAATCGGTCACAATCACGCGCACCGCGGCTTCACCGCCGGTCAGATACGATTGCTGGCCCAGGATGTGAACCACCGGCATGCGAAGAATATCCGAAATCGAGTCCGTGCCCTCAATCTTCGCCGCCTTGCCTTCGTCGTATTCGAAACGGTAGCGCACGCGATGCCACACCAATTCGTCGATGGCCAACGGCTTCGCCAGCGCGATTCGCTCTCGCCAGTGTCCTTGGCCCTGGACAGCATCCACGGTCCTCTCCACGCTTCCCACGACATGGTCCTCTGGATCCACCACTTCCACGCGGAGTTTTCCCGCGCCAGCCTGAGCGGCGTGGTACGGGATGGTCAAATCAAGCGTTCCGTGCGCGTACGTGGCGCCGGGTGCGGGTTCGCCGCTCGCAGCCTGAAAGCTTTGAACCGTGACGATGGCCGCGATCACCAACACGACCGGAACAAAAAGCAACCAGTATCTTGACGGCGTGCTATGGCCAGAGGAACTTTCCATGTTGTCTCCGTGATTACTTGAAGTGTTACTACAGCGCTCTTGCCTTCAGCATGAGAACGAGGCAGTTCGCCATTCTTGCGCGGGGGCCGCGGGCTCCGGCCCGCTGCACACCTTGATTTCAATAGACACCGGAAGGTTACCAATAGGTCAAGAAAGAGGATCGCCGGGTCCGACGCGCAGAGCGAGCATGATCTAAGGTGGTGTATCATCTTGCAACGCTCCGCGGCCTCGTTGCACACGGGCCGCTGGTGATCCCAAATGACCCTTGATAAAGGATTACTGCATCGCCTCCCCAAAGTCCTGCTACACGAGCACTTGGATGGCGTGCTGCGGCCGCAAACGATCATCGAACTGGCCCGAACCGCGAATTACGCGGACCTTCCAACCGACGATCCGCAGGCACTGTCCGAATGGTTTTTTCGCGGAGCCAATCAGGGGAGCCTAGCGAAATATTTGGAGGGGTTCAAACACACGATCGCGGTGATGCAGACCGAGGAAGCGCTGCAGCGGGTGGCTTATGAACAGGCCGAAGATCTGAGCCGCGACGGGATTATTTATTTTGAAACTCGCTTCGCGCCGATTTTTCACGCCCAACAAGGACTGACCCACCAGCAGATCGTCTCGGCAGTGTTGAAGGGATTGGAACAGGGACGGAAAGACTTTGGAATTTCCTCTGGCCTGATCATCTGTGCGATGCGCAACATGAACACGTCGCTCGAAATGGCGGAACTGGCTGTCGATTTTCGCGCACGCGGCGTGGTCGGTTTCGATCTGGCTGGAGAAGAAGGCGGTTATCCCCCCAAAAAGCACGTGGATGCTTTTCATTACATTCAGCGCGAGAATTTCAACATCACTGTGCATGCCGGCGAAGGTTACGGGAAAGAATCGATCTGGCAGGCCATTCAATATTGTGGCGCGCACCGCATTGGGCACGGGACGCGCCTGATCGACGACATTGCGGTGGTTGATGGCAAAGCTGTGAACCTGGGCGATCTGGCTCAGTATGTTCTCGACAAACGCATCCCGCTTGAAATCTGTCTGCTGAGCAACGTGCACACCGGCGCTACGCCGAGCCTGGCCGAGCATCCCTTCAAAATTCTTTATCAAGAAAAATTCCGCGTCACTTTGAACACTGACAACCGCTTGATGAGTCGCACCTCGATGACCAGGGAATTTGAAGCGGCTGCCGACACGTTTGGTTTATCCCTGGACGATTTTGAGAGAATTACGATCAATGCAATGAAGAGCGCATTCTTGCCTTACAAAGAGCGCTGCGATTTCATCTACTCAAAAATCAAGCCCGGCTACGCTAAGATTCGCGAATCGCCAGAGCGGAAGGCACCTCTCTAAAAATGGCTCAGGACGGAGAGTTCATGCGCAGTCCTGCTACGCGGCTGTTCCTTGCGCTCGCGCTGTCTGCGATTTATTGTAGGTCGATCGTCGCCCAGACTTCTCCGGCCGCGCCGATCCGGATTAAAGTCGTTGTCGTCACAATGTTCGAGCGCGGCGAAGACACCGGCGACACTCCCGGCGAATTTCAGCTCTGGGTGGAACGGGAGCATCTCGATCAGATTCTTCCATTGCCTGCCGGCTATCACCATGTGCGTCTGAACAAAGACGGAGTCCTCGGCATGGTGACCGGAGTTGGAACCGCCAAAGCGGCTGCTTCCGTCATGGCGCTGGGCCTCGATCCGCGGTTCGACTTCTCGAAAGCGTACTGGATTGTCTCCGGCATTGGCGGCGGTGATCCGGCGGACGTATCAGCGGGATCAGCCGTTTGGGCGGATCACGTGGTCGATGGCGATCTCGCGTTTGAAATCGATGCGCGGCAAATTCCTGCGGCTTGGCCTACCGGCTACGTCCCGTTGCGCAAGGGCGCACCTTATGAGCAGCCGGCCAGCGATGAGTACGGAGAAATGTACACACTAAACCCGGGCCTGGTTGGCTGGGCGTTCAATCTCACACAGAATGTGCCGCTGGCGGACTCCGACACGTTGCGCAAATCGCGTTCTCGCTTTGCGGGATTTCCAAATGCGCAGAAGCCGCCGTTCGTGACGCGAGGCGATGACTTGTCGGCGAGCACCTTTTGGCATGGTTCGAAGATGGATGAGTGGGCCAATGCCTGGACCCGCTACTACACCGCCGGAAAAGGAAACTACATGGTTGCCGCCATGGAAGATTCCGGCACCATGCAGGCTCTTACGTTCCTGAGCGAGGCGGGGCGGGTTGACCTGCAGCGCGTGCTGGTGCTGCGCACGGTCAGCAATTACGACCGCGAGGCGCCCGGCGTGCCGGCGACAGAAAGTCTTCAGGAAATGGTTTCCGGAAACTACTCGGCCTATATGCCGGCGCTCGAAGCGGCCGAAATCGTCGGAGACAAAGTCGTGCGCGATCTCGTGGAGCATTGGGCCGAACGGGAATCGGCCGTCCCTCACGCACCGTAATCACTGCTGCGGTTTTAGCCGGCCAACGCGGCGAGCGTCTCGGCCAGTACCAGCGTTCCGCGAACAATATCTTCAGGAGCGGCGTATTCGTCAGGACGATGGCTGTATCCGTTGCGGCAGGGGATGAACAGCATGGCGACCGGAGCGATGCGCGCGATGAAGAGCGAATCGTGATAAGCACGGCTGACCATGGGCATGAAATTCAACTCATGCTTGCGACAAGACTGAGAAAGGGCTTCGATAATTTTGGGAGCGCAATCCGTGGGCGCGTCGGCGTTCAGCAGCGTGCTTTGGATCAACGCCCGTCGCTTGGCTGCAATCGAATGGCTCGCGGTCTCGATCGAGCGCATTACCATGTCGCGCCGGGCGAGGTCCGTGTCGCGAATATCGATGCTCAAGCGAACCTGCATGGGAATACTATTGACCGCGCCAGGAAACACCTCGCAGATGCCGACGGTCGCGACCGTGTCGATGGCTCCGCTGGTGCGCGCCGCGTTCTCAATCGCCAGAATCAGCTCGGCGGCGGCGCAGAGTGCGTCAATCCGGTCGGGCATGAGAACCCCGCCTGCGTGTCCGCCCGAGCCCTCAATCAGTACGCCGAGACTAGCTGGTGCGGCGATATTCGTAACAATGCCGAGAGGAATTTGCTGACGCTCCAACAGCGGTCCCTGCTCAATGTGCAATTCTACGAACGCCTCGTAATAATCACTCGGCAACGTTACCTGTCCGAGCTCACCGCTGAAACCAGCCTCTCGGCGAACTTCATCGAGCGCGACGCCGTTCTTATCTGTCAGTCTTCGCGCCGTATCGGCAGAAAGCGTCCCGGATAACAGCCTGCTTCCCAGACATCCGATGCCGAAGCGGGTCGGCTCTTCAGCAGTGAAAATCAGCAACTCGATCGAATGCTTCGGCCGGAATCCGCTCCGCTGCAATGCCCTGATCGCTTCCAAACCTCCCAGCACGCCCACAACTCCGTCATATTTCCCTGCGTTCGGAATCGCGTCGATATGCGAGCCCGTGCCGACCACCGGCGCGGATCGATCCAATCCATCCCAGCGTGCGAAAGTATTTCCCACAGCATCCTCGCGCACGGTAAGTCCGGCTTCCCCGCAGCGTTCTTTCATCCATGCGCGCGCTTTGAGGTCGGAATCGGTGAAAACGATTCGAGTCACGACCGGAGGCTGGGCCGCGGAAATCGAGGCTAGCGCTTCAATTTCGGAAAGCATTCGATCGCGGTCGATCACGAGACTCATAGCGTCAGCCCGCCAGGGGATGGCGGTTCCAGTCCTTGTAGATGAGATATTTTGCGGCCGACTTGCCGATCGCCCCGAACCATTGTGGACACCACGGTCCCATCCAGATGAAGTCTCCGGCGGTCACGGGATACCACGAATCGCCCAGCCGGTAAATCCCGCCGCCTTCGAGCATGATGAGCCCGTGCTCCATTACATGCATCTCGACCATGCTCAGCGCGGCTCCGGGCTGGTAGACCATCGTGTTCACCGCAAAATCGTAACTCATTTCGTCGGGGAGTAAACACTTGACCTGCAGGCTGGGATCGTCATCGAGCGGATGAGACGAGACGGCATCTTCCGTTGAAACGATCGGATGCGGAGGCTTGACCGAATCGAGCGCGTGATAGTGTTTCTCGAACACTGCCGCGCGACTCGCTTTCGCCGCCACTACCCGATGATGCAATCCTTGCGGAAGATATGCATAACCCCGAGGGCCAAGATTGCTCGACTTGCCGTCGGCTGCAACCTGCACTTCACCCTCGATCACAAAAATGAAGCGCTGCGCTGGCGTGCTCCCTAACTCTCCACCCGCTTCGAATTCAGCCGTGTACTGCGTGAACTTCGCGCCCAGAGCCGGGCTGACGTGGACGATCGCAGAGCAAGCTTTCATCCCCGGTAAGGCAGTGCGCACAAAAGTGTCAGGAGTCAAGAGCAAATGATTCGGTTGTTGTGAGCTTCGGGTCCGGCCAAGATTATGCACGGTTTGTCCTTTTGTAGAATTCAGGGGAAGAAGCCAGTTGGTCGAGAAGATGCATGCCGCACGCGATCGCCTTCTCAACGTCCTCCTGAGAAACTGATTCCGCCGGATCGTGGCTGATCCCGCCTGGGCTCCGCAGGAAAATCATCGCGCTCGGAACTTTCTCCGCAAGGATCATGGCATCGTGACCCGCGCCACTTACCATCCGATGCGGCGTGCAGCCAGTCTTGACGATCGCCTGTTCGATTTCCCCGACGAGAAATGGATCCATC
>JBEKWZ010000265.1:0-5480 GCA_049512555.1 Candidatus Sulfotelmatobacter sp.
CCATCACCGAGGCCGACGACAAGACGCTGCATGGCCAAGAGGAACGCCGGTTGTTCTACGTGGCCATGACCCGCGCCCGCGACTCGCTGTACATCTATTCGAGGCAGGGAAAAGGTAAGGCCAACAAGAATCCCGACGGCTACATGCGCGAGTTGATTGAGAACAGAAGCCTGAGCGGATCGTTGACCGCGATTCCGGCGCGCGGCGCTCAAGCCAGCCTCGATATCTTTGCGGAGACCTCCTTGGCCTATCCCGCCGAATCGCAAACCAACCTGTGGTTCGACCTGCCGGTGCTGGATGGTTTGGAATCACGACTCAGTGCATCGGCCGTCGACACCTACGAGCGCTGTGGACTGCAGTTCAAGCTCGAACGCGACTGGCGCCTGTCGGCCAAGCCTGCCGCCGCCATGCAGTACGGTGCGGCCATTCATCGCGTCCTCAAAACTTATTTCGATTCCGTAAACCTTGGCCGTCCCAAAACCGAGGATGAACTCATCGACCTGTTCCGCAACGATCTGGCTGAAGCCAAGATTCTCGAGCCCTACCAGCACGAACTCTACGAGAAGCAGGGGATCGAGCAACTGCGAGACTTCCTCGCCGCCGTTCGCTCGAGGGCCCCACAGGTTTTGCATACTGAGCAATCGTTTGAGATTCGAATGGGCGAGACCACGGTAGCCGGCCGCGTCGATCGCATCGACCAGCGCCCCGACGGCAGCGTCGCGATTGTCGATTACAAGACTGGCAAAGCCCGCGATCAGGAAGACGCGGACGAGAGCCTGCAGCTGTCGCTCTACGCGATCGCGGCGCGGGAGAAATGGGGATACAACGTTGGCGCACTGATTTTTTACAACCTGGAGGAAAACGTTCCCGTCATCACGACTCGCAGCGAAGGCCAGTTGCTGGAGGCTCGCGGCCGTGTGGATGCCGCTGCCCAGGGAATTGCCGCGGGCGTATTCGAGGCGAAGACGGGCATGCACTGCAATTTCTGCGCGTATCGAAGTTTATGTCCGGAGAAGGAGAAGCGGATTCCGAGGCGTGTGGAGAGCCGCGAGGGTCGGTCGAACTAGCCGGTTTGCGCCAGGCGATTCCGATTCTAAAAAACTTAGGGGACGCTCTTGAGCGTCCCCTTTTTACTTCGTACTGAACTTTCTTAGTGCTTTTTTTTCTTCTTTGCCTTTTTCTTGGTTGCCATTGTTCCTATTCTCCCTTCCATTTTTCATGGAAAATGTCGCAGCGGTCTTTTACTGCAACTAGTTGATGTATAGAGTTAATGAAAAATGAAGTCAAGAAAAAAATGATGATCGAACCGTGTAAGGTCGCGATACCAAAGTCACGCCGAGTGAGTTTTCGAAGCAGAAGTCAACCAAATTCTTTTCAGACGGCAGTGATCGCGCAAGAATTCTTGCTGTGAGCGCGTCGCGACCAGAGTTGAACTTGCGAGCGGATCAAAGAGTCACACGGCTTGGTGGCAAATGCGGCAGCATGAGTCGCGGCTTCTGCGAGCGACGCATTGACGCACGCGAGCATCTATAATGAGAAGCGCGTAATCTTCGCGGGAGCTTGATTCATGGCCTCTTTTGACGATGTTGTCATCATCTCCGGCTGTCGCACCGCCGTCGGAAAATTTCAGGGCAGCCTTTCTGATTTCAGCGCAACTCAACTCGGAGCCATCGCCGTGCGTGAAGCCGTCAAGCGCGCCGGCGTGGAGGTGGTGCAGATCGACGAGTGCATTATGGGCAACGTATTGTCGGCCGGGCTCGGTCAGAACCCGGCGCGACAGGCCGCCATCTTCGGTGGACTGTCTCCCGCGACAGGTGCCATGACAATCAACAAGGTCTGCGGCTCAGGATTGAAATCCGTCGCGCTTGCGGCGCAAGCGGTGCAGACCGGAAACAGTTCTGTCGTTGTCGCTGGCGGCATGGAATCAATGACCAACGCTCCTTATCTTCTTCCGCAGGCGCGCAAAGGTTACCGTCTCGGCAATGCGCAGATTGTCGACTCCATGGTGCACGACGGACTGTGGGACATCTACAACGATTACCACATGGGCATTACTGGCGAGAACGTTGCAGAAAAATACAACATCTCGCGCGAAGAGCAGGATGAGTTCGCGGTGAACTCACATCGCAAGGCGCTGTCGGCGATCAAGGAATGCCGCTTCAAGTCGCAGATCGTTCCCGTCGAGATTCCCGCGAAGAAGAAGGGATCGCCCCCGACCGTTTTCGATAAAGACGAGAGTCCCCGCGAAGACACGACCATCGAAGTGCTGCGTGCGCTCAAGCCCGCGTTTAAGAAAGATGGCTCGGTTACCGCCGGAAACGCGCCAGGTGTCAACGACGGCGCTGCGGCTCTGGTCGTTACCAGTGCCAAGCGCGCGGCGGAGCTTGGCGCGAAGCCGATGGTCCGCATCGTTGCGCAGGCGACCAGCGGCGTCGAACCGAAGTGGGTGATGATGGCTCCCGTCGGGGCCGTTCGCACCATCTGGGAGAAGACTGGATGGAAGAATGAGGACGTCGACCTCTACGAACTCAACGAAGCGTTCTCAGTGCAGGCGCTGGGAGTGATGCGCGAGTTGGGCCTGGATCCCGACAAGGTCAACGTGAACGGCGGGGCCGTCGCCATCGGACATCCCATCGGCGCCAGCGGGGCGCGCGTGCTGGTCACGCTGATTTATGAAATGATCCGCCGCGATGTGAAACGGGGCATCGCTGCGCTGTGTCTCGGCGGAGGGAATGCGGTCGCGATGGCGGTGGAGCGCTGATGCTCAGCCTGGACGACGACCGATGGAGTGGCCTCAAGGGAGGATACCGGATACCGTTTGATCCGCGACCTCTGCTCAAGAAGATCGAGTCAGGTGCGGAGTTAGAGGCCACTTGGCACGAGCTCTGGGGAGAACTTCACCATCAGGGCAATGTGGGTGAGGCATCCTACGCGGCGGTTCCACATCTGGTGCGAATTCATCGCCAAAATGGAATTCCCGACTGGAACCCATATGCCCTCGTCGCATGCATTGAGCTAGCCCGTACAAAGGGGGACAATCCTGCTCTACCCGTCTGGCTAGCGGAAGAATATTTCGATTCCATTCAGGAGTTGGCGAAGATCGGAATCACAGAATTCTCGATAGCGAAGACGCCTGCTGACATGCGTGGGATCCTAATGATACTTGCGTTAAGCAAAGGAGCTCGCACATATGCGAGGCTGATCCTAGAATATTCTGAGGAGGAGTTGCTCGCCCTCGAGGTAATCGATCTCGTATCCTAAATGGGGTTTGCGCGCCGGACTCAGTTCAATCTCAGTTCGGTCCCGATATCGGCAGCGTCACCGTGAATACTGATCCGCCTTCGGGAGAGTTGTTCGCTTCCACGCTGCCGTTGTGCTCTTTCATCACCGATTTGCAGATGCTCAGGCCCAATCCTGTGCCGCGCCCCGGCCGCTTCGTCGTGTAAAAGGGATCGAAGATGCTCGCCAGGCTTTCCTTCGGGATTCCAGGGCCGTCGTCGTGAAGGCTTACCCACACTGAATTGTCTCCCTTGCCCAATCGAATCCGCAGTGTGCCTTTGTCGCGCGTCTCGCGGATCGCCTGCTCGGCATTCACAATCAGGTTCAGAAACACCTGCATGAGCTGGTGCGGATCGCCGAGGGCATAGGGCACTCCGGCGTCTTTTAGAAAGTCGACGGTAATGTTGTTCTTGCGCAGCGAGTAGGCGTGCAGGTTCAGCGTGCGCTCGACTACTTCCACGAGATTAATGCGACTCTTACCCGGCGCGGGAGGACGCGAGAAGTACGTGAGGTTCTGCACGATCTCGGCCGCTCGTCTCGCCTGCTGCTGCAGCATAGCCAGTTGCTTGCGAGAGACTTCGTTGGTCTCGGTATCTTGCAGCAGTTCGCTCACACCCATGATGCTGGTCAAGGGATTGTTCAGTTCGTGGGCGACGCCTCCGATCATGGCGCCCATTGCCGCCAGACGCTCGCTCTGCACCACCTGCTGTTCCAGCTTCCGTTCGACTGTAATATCACGCACCGAAATAATGACGCCGCTGGTTTTTTCCTCGGCATCGACCAGGCGGCTGCCGGCGGCACGCATGGTCCGCCAGGTTCCGTCGCGATGCCGCGCCCCATACTCCGCCGCGGCGAAAGCCTCCTTGCCGGAAACGACGTCGTGGTACAGGGCAGCCAACTCCGGCGAGTGATCGTCGAGCTCAGAAATCTTTTTCCCCAACATTTCTTTCGGCTGGAAACCCAGAAGGTCGCGAGCACGGGCACTCACGAACGTGTAACGTTCTTCCAAGTCGACCACCAGAATGAGGTCCGGAAAACTTTCCAGCAGGCGGCGTCGGAACTCCTCCTGCTGCGCCAACTCCTGCTCCATCTTCCGCTTTTCGGTGATGTCGACCAGCGTTCCCTGGTAGCGGATAATGTTGCCCGATGTGTCCCACACTGCACGCGAGGAGTCCAGAAAGACCGCGGCAGTTCCATCCTTGCGCCGCAGTTTGACCTCGCGCGTACGAACCCCTCCGCGGTCGTCGACCGCGCGCCCCAGCACGGGCTGGCCAGGATCAAAGCTTAACGCGGCCGGTTGCGTTGCCAGAAGGTCTCCTTTCTCCGCATAGCCCAGCATGTTCACCAGCGCTGGATTGGCGTCCAGCAAATTGCCTTCGGGCGTGCTGAAGTAGACGCCTTCCTGCAAGGTCTCAAACAATTCGGTGAAGCGCATTTCTTTCTCGCGCTGCTCGGTCACGTCGCGGCCCAGCAGGCTGGCGCCGACCACCTCGTCGCCCTTGATGATGCCGTTCAGAACACATTCAAAATAGAGAGGGCGCGAGCTGTTCTTTAGGCGAATGCGCGCCGTCCCGGACCATCGCCTCTTTTCCAGAAAGCGCCCCAGGCCGCGCTCCACATCCGCTTGCGTCGGCTCCTCGACCAAATCGTAGACCTTGCGGCCCACCAGTTCGGTGTAGGTCATTCCGGTCAACTCGGTGATACGCCGGTTGACGGTGCGCAGCGTGCCGTCGAGCGAGACCGCGCACGCGGGGTCATCAAAGGAATCAATCAATTCTTTGAAGTTGCGCTGCGAGCGGAGGATTACCTGGCTAAGCTGGTCGAGTTGCTCTTCTGAGGGCGCAGCTCCTACGTGTTGCAGCCCGCGCAGCAGGCCTTTGAGTTCGCTCACTTCGCGTCGCCGCCCGTAGGCATAAACCGCGAACAGGATGGAAAGAATCAGTATCCCAATCGGAATGGCGCGAAGCGAATAGGGGACGCTCTCCAGCCGCTCCCATAGCAACGCTACCAGCGCCACCGCCAGGAAGACCATGAACAGCAGAACCCATCGCCATAATTGCGATTCTTCTTTTTCGAGATTCCCGGGAGGGCGAGCCGTTGGCGGAGGGTTCAAAGGGTCCGTAATCATGGGAGAACTGCCGATCTCAAAGCCGTTTCTATTCTATACGGGGTCCGAGAATCAAGTGCATGGTCGGACATCC
>JBEKWZ010000266.1:0-5473 GCA_049512555.1 Candidatus Sulfotelmatobacter sp.
CGGATCAAGAAACTGGGAGTGATGATCATTCCCGGTCGTCTGAACGTATTGTTCGAATCCTGCTAATTGGGATGGAAACTGTTCCCACTTGCTCGCCTTCGATCCGGAAGCGCAGTAATAAAGGTTGTGATCGATAACGACCGGAGGATGGTCTTTGTCGACTTGCGATTTGTTCACCACGATCAGACAGCGGCTTCCTGCATAGACGATGTTGTTCGCAAAAACATCATCCGCCATATTCCACTGCATCTGGAACTCACCGGATCCGGTTCCCGACGCATCGTTTTCATACAGCGTATTGTTGACCACCGTGCAGTGATCGGTGTGCCCCCGCTCCGGCGCATAACCCCCGATCGAAACCCCTGCGGTATGGCTGCGATAGATGAGATTATTCCGTGCCGTGATGTAACTGGTGGCGCGGTCCTTGTGTTCACTGGCCAGCTCGATTCCGAAGTCCACATCATGCATGACGTTTTGTTCGATCAGGACCCTAGTGCCGCCGTCGACGTAAATACCGTCGGAATTTTCTTCGTCGCGGTAGGCCGGATTGCCGCGGGAAGTAATGTTGTAAACCAGGTTGCCGCTGACGACTCCGTCGCGAGCCTGGTCGACGGCAGGGTCGGGGGCCGTGCGCTCGAACCCGATGACGTCGATTCCGATGTTGTTGTTGTCGTGGACCACATTGTGAGTAATGCGAAAGTTCGTCACGTTCCCGTTCACAACCAGCGACTCGCTCGAACCAGTTTGCAGATGATGCACCTCGTTGCCGTCAATCACCAGTTCACTGATCGGCGTCTTGGCGTCGGTACCGTATACGGCAATGCCGAACCCGTTGCCGCCGCTTCCCGGTTTGTCGCGCCCGCTAAACGTCTGTTCAATATGATGGACGTCATTCTTCAGCAGTTCGATATGCGAGCCAGCCCCCATAACGCTGATCCCTAACGGAGCGAGCCGGTGTTCCGCGGTGCGGAAGTTGCGAATTTCAAAGCCTTCGATCCTTATGTAACTCTGGTTGTGAATCGTCAGCACTCCCTGTCTGCCGGAGGGAGTGAAATGTGCCGCGTCGAGGATCGCCGTCTCGCCGGGATAGCTACGAAGCGTAATGTATCCGTCGGTCGCGTTGCCAGATGCCTTGATGCTCACGAGTTCTTCATACACTCCACCCCGCACATTGACCGTACTGCCCGCACGCACGGTGTCCGCAGCATGTTGAACCGTGCGCCACGGTGCCGATTGCGTGCCGGGATTCGAATCATCTCCGGTCGTCGACACGTAGAAGGAAGAGTTGGACTGGCCAAAAGCCGCGCCGACGCACACCGATAACAAAACAACACACAGAAATTTCACGCGCATCCTCCCAAGGGAAACATCTCGCAGGCGACCTAGACGAAAACAATATCGAAACGAACCGTAAATACTCGTAATACAAGTAAAGACTGGCAAAGTCAATCAGTTTTGCAGTGTCAGGGGGATAAGGGCTGCCCTGGTCCATGCGAATCCCTCGATATTTCCTCGCGTCTGCCGGGCAGGCGCTCTGGACTGCCAACCACTACTCTTATCAAAGCGAATTCGAGACTCGACATCGGGCTGGACAAACGAAATAAAACGATATAAGTGGTAATCTTCCGTCAGCTGCCTTGGGATCGTGACTCTCAGTTGGAGCCGAAATTCCAGAGCAGTCTGGCCGAATGGGATCGAACCACGAGTGAGGAGATGATTCCGAATGCAGCGTAGAGATTTTCTCAAAAGTACAGTCGCTGTCGCCCTAGCTGCAGAACTTGGATTGGGTAAGGCGCAGGCGAAGGTTCCCGCGCACAATTGGGGGAACTACGACTTCGGCTCCGGTCCTCAGGTGACGGATCGGCTCAATCAGGGTCCGTTCCCGCAATATCCGCCGGACGCTGTCATTCCCACGGACGATGTAGCAATGACCACTACTGCTTCGGAAGACGTCGTGCCGAACTATGGGAAAGGACTGGTCACCTATATCACGGCAGACAGTGGCCCGGAGGAAATCAAGTCCGACAATATTCCGCAGGCGATCGAGGACCTGGCTCAATTTCCCCTGGGCCAGCAGCTTTACATCCGCCCCACGTGGAGAGAAGTGCAGCCGCAGCCCGGACGCCTGGAGTTGCCCGACTACGTAAAGCTGGTTCTTGAACTGGCAAAGAAAAACAACAAGCGGGTCGGATTGCGAATTCAGATGTGCGCCCCCGACTATAAGCACGCCGCCGCCTTGCCAGATTTCGTCCTTGAAAAAGTTCCGAAAGTTGATCTGGTGATCAGCGATCAGGAGAGCGCCGCTGCCGGAAAGAGATTCTTAGAGAACCCGCACTCGCGGTATCAGCCCCGGTACGACCATCCTTTTTTCCAGCAGGCATTTAAAGAACTGGTTGGACAATTGGCAGCGGAATTCGATGGCAACCCGGTCATCGAATTCATTGACACCTTCATGTACGGCTTCTGGGGTGAAGGCCACACCTGGCCGTTCGGCAATAATCCTTTTCCTGACTACCTGACTGCAGAGCGCACCTGGACCAATATGCTCGAAGTCCAGCTCGAACACTTTAAAAAAACTCCTCTACTGACCAACACGCAACCGGATTACAGCCGGGTCGGGAATTCGGAGTTGCTGGACCGCACTGTCCGCAGCAACAATTGGATTCGCAGCGATACCATTTTTATTGAGAACGAGCAGATTGAAGCGCTCAGCAATCGCCCGCCCTGGATCGCGGCCTTGCTCGAGCAGGGGCTTCCGGGGAAACCTCCCGATCCGAGCGCGGCACAGGAAGGCATATCTCCGGCAGAAAACATGATCGCTCACGTGATTGATATCGGTGCGAATTACTGGTCGCTGTGGAACTTTCACCAGATCAGCGCAAAGAATCTCGCGAGCTACTACCAGGCTTATCCGGCGGCCTTCGACCGGATCAATCGCCGAATTGGCTACCGCGTCAGACCGTCCTTCATCTGGAGCTATCAGGACAGCAGTTATCTCGGCCTCATTGTCGGCTTCGCCAATGACGGCATCGCCGGTGTGCCGGGAGTATTGCGGGTGACCGTGGAGAGCCAGGACGGAAAAGTACTGAAGAGTGGTTGCCTGGACGCCGGTTATCCATTACCGGGTAAGATTCGGCAGGCACAGTTCGTGCTGCCGGGCATCACAGATTGGAAAGGACTGAAACTTAGAGCTGAGATCGAAGTGAAAGGAATGCGCTATCCCGTCCGCTGGGCCTGTCACCAGAAGCTTAACGATGACGGCTTGCTCACGCTGCGCCCCAACCTCCGTCAGCAAGTCTAGACTGCGGTTGTCAAATCTAGGAGTTTTGCAATCCATCATGCGCCCAGTCATTCAAGTCTCCGCAATTCGCAAGACCTACGGCTCAACGGTTGCGGTCGACGAAGTATCGTTTGAAGTCAACGACGGTGAGATCTTTGGATTAATCGGGCCCAACGGCGCGGGAAAGACCACAACGATGGAGTGCATCGAGGGTCTGCGAACGCCCGACCGGGGCGCGATCTCGGTGCTGGGCCTTGATCCCTTCAACGACGTTTACAAGCTGCAGGAACGGATTGGAGTGCAGTTGCAGCAGGCACAGCTGCAGAAGCGCATCAAAGTGTGGGAAGCGATAGACCTCTGGGCATCCCTTTACCGGAGGAAGGCGATCGACGGCCAACGGTTGCTCGAACAGCTTGGCCTTACCGAGAAGCGGAACGCCTGGTTCATGAACCTGTCGGGCGGCCAGAAGCAACGATTGTTCATTGCCCTTGCGCTGATCAACGATCCGGAACTGGTGTTTCTCGACGAATTAACCACCGGGCTAGACCCCCAGGCGCGGCGTGCCATCTGGGATTTGGTGCGCGGAATCCGCGAGCGCGGCAAAACCGTTTTCCTGACCACACATCTCATGGAAGAAGCCGAGCGGTTGTGCGACCGGGTAGCCATCATCGAACACGGACGCATCATCGACATCGACAGCCCGGAGAGCCTGGTTCGGCGGCACTGCCCTGAGCGAACTGTCGTCCTTGCCACCGTCGACGGAAGTGCTGCGGAACGTTTTCGAGAGATCCCTCGAGTCGAAGCGATCACGTGCAGCGGGTCACTGTTCACGATTCGGGGTAGCGGCGACGATCTTGTTACCGAGGTGATTCATTGCTTGTCGGAAAATCGGATACGAGTTACCGATTTCCGCACGATTCTCCCCAACCTTGAGGATGTCTTTCTGAAACTGACCGGTCACTCGATTCGCGATTGAGGCTTGAACGAGGATTGATTTAACGAGGATTGATCCCTATGCTGCGTGGACTCTGGAAATTGACGTGGATCGAAATCAAGATATTCATGCGTGAGCCCTTGGGGGCGATCGGGACGATCGGTATCCCGGTTTTAGTGTTCCTGGTGGCGGGCCGAATGGTCGGGCGCAGGGCTGCACTGACCTCACCCGCCGCGAGTAATTTTGTCGGAGTCGGTCTACCGGTGCTCGCTTCGGTGCTGATCCTCATCGCGGCCGTGCTGTCGCTGGTCACGATCATTTCCATCTACCGCGAGGGAGGCATTCTCAAACGACTCCGCGCCACTCCGCTGCGCCCCCAGACGATTCTCACCGCCCACGTGACGGTAAAGTTGCTGCTCAGTGCGGCCACACTGGTTTTAATGGTGGCGGCGGGCAAACGCTACTATCCAGTCGGGATTCATGCCCCCTTGGTGGGGTTCACGATCGCGCTTCTGATAAGCACCTGCAGCATTTTGTCGATCGGCTTTCTCATCGCCAGCATCGTTCCTACAGCGCGCTTTGCGCAGCCGATTGGCGCCGTGATCATGTATCCGATGATGGCGGTTTCGGGACTTTTTGCGCCGGTTGGATCGCTACCGCCAGCGGTTCAAGTAGTGGCCAAAGTCTTGCCGCTAACTTACGCGGTGTCACTGCTCGACGGGATTTGGAAGGGCGACGCGTGGTGGGCGCACGCGCGCGACCTGACAGCACTGGCCGTGTCGTTTATCGTGTGCACAGCAGTCTCCGCGAAGGTGTTTCGCTGGGAGTAGCAGGTATTTCTCGAAACCCTCGAAATCTTCTTCAACCCCGACACTGTAGGATGCGACGCATCCTATCTTCGAAGAAGCCCAGGCGGAGTAACCGAAGGTGCGGTGGGTGCATTCCTTCCCCGTGGAAGCTCGAGGATGCGGAGGGTCTCCCCGAACTCCGTTTCTGGATAGCTTCCGGGTGGCAGAGAGGAGACTTTAATCTCCGTTCCGAAGATCTTCGACGTAAATCCGCGCCCCGACCGATTGAATACTCAGTATCTCTTCAAGACAGTTTCTCGGGCTCACGAACCGCGCCCGCCAGGTTGTTCAGGAACATCGCCGCTCGCGCGCCGTCCACGGCGCGGTGATCACAGGCCAATGTAAGCGACATCATGGCCCGGACGGCGGGTTTACCTTCGACGGCAACGACTCGGTCGGCGATGCTGCCCA
>JBEKWZ010000267.1:0-5464 GCA_049512555.1 Candidatus Sulfotelmatobacter sp.
ATGGGCGCCATCGACCCGGTCGTCTTCTGGGAGCATTCCCTGGGATGCGCCCTGGTCTGCCGCCATTTCGCCCGTAAGATTTCTTATCCCGATCCCAGCAAGGCCTATCTCGCCGGGCTGCTGCACGATCTGGGCATCATCGTCAACCTGTGGGTCGCGCCCAAAGAATTCCGCGAAGCCTATGAGTTCGCTCGCGCCCAGGCAATTCCGCTCCACGAAGCCGAAAAAGAAGTTCTCGGATTTACCCACTGCGAGAGCGGCCGGTTGCTGGCCGACAAGTGGGAGCTTTCGGCCCCGATGAAAGAGGTCGTATCGATGCACCACAGCATCGAGGAAGCGCGCGATCACGCTGGCCTGGTCGCCCTGGTCGAAATCAGCGACCTGCTCTGCCGCATGAGCGGACTGAACTACGGCTACATCGAAAACCGCCAGGTCAACCTGCTGGAACAAACCGGATTCTCAATTCTGTCGCAGCAATGCCGCGGCTTGAAGGACTTTGACTGGGCCCGCCTCACCTTTGAAATGGATTCCTACATGGACGAGGTGCACATGCTCGTCCGCGCCATCTATCGAACATGACCCAGGACGCCACAATCCGGCCGCAGATCCGCGTGCTGGTCGTCGACGACAGCGCTTTCATGCGCTCTGCCCTATCTCGCATGATCTCCTCGGAGGCTGGCTTTGAAGTTGTCGGCACCGCCAGCTGCGGATCCGACGCGCTCGACAAGATCCCTGTGCTTGACCCCGACGTGGTCACTCTCGACGTCGAAATGCCGGGGCTCGACGGCGTGCAAACTCTGCGTCGCATCATGAAACAGTTTCCCCGCCCCGTCATCATGGTCAGCTCGGTTACCGAGCGCGACGCCGACAACACGTTCAACGCGCTCGCCGCCGGGGCCTTCGACTACGTGCCCAAGAGTCTTTCGCCCACTTCGCTCGACATCCTGCACATCCGCTCAGACCTGGTCGCCAAA
Organism: Candidatus Sulfotelmatobacter sp.; assembly: GCA_049512555.1. Classification (GTDB taxonomy): domain Bacteria; phylum Acidobacteriota; class Terriglobia; order Terriglobales; family Acidobacteriaceae; genus Sulfotelmatobacter. Next base: position 975 of record JBEKWZ010000267.1, read on the forward strand.
ATTTACGCGGCCGCGCAATCACGGATTTCACATCCAGCCGGCGCTTTCGCGAAAAAGCCGCCCCAGTCCGCCGGGCCGGAGAGCCACGCCGGCACTTTCAGTTCCCGGCTGGCGGTTGTCGCCCTTGGAATCTCCACCGGCGGCCCTAAGGCTCTTCAGGAAATATTGCCGCTTTTGCCTCGCGAGCTCTCCGTGCCCATCCTGATCGTGCAGCATATGCCCGCGGGCTTCACTGCGCCGTTCGCCCAGCGGCTGAACACCTTATGTTCCGTCGCCGTGCGCGAAGCCACTCACGGCGAGACGGTTCAGCCCGGTGTGGTCTATCTCGCCCCCGCTGGCAAGCATATGCGCGTGGAGCGCATCTCCCCGTCGCGAACCATCCTCTGCCTCGACACTCATCCCGAAGATTGTTTGCACATTCCCTCCGCCAACGTGCTCATGAACTCCGTCGCTGCGGCCTACCACAATCTCGCCTTGGGAGTCATCATGACGGGCATGGGCTCCGATGGCGCTGAAGGTATGCGATCCATCTTCCGCGAGGGTGGCCTTACCATTGGCCAGGATGAAGAAACTTGTACGGTTTATGGCATGCCCCGCGTGTGTGCGGAGATGGGCATCCTTACCCGCGTTGTGCCGCTTTCGCAGATTCCAACCCAGATCCTGGAAGCGACGCGAGTCCGCAGACTGGCGTGAGCAGTTCTTCGACTTCCATCGGCAATCCTGTGCGGGCAAGCATTTCTCTTACTCTGTGCAGCAGAACCGCCGTGGAGAACGGCTTCGCCAGGCATTCCTCTTCCTGTTGCGTCCCTTGCAGTCCCATCTGCTCCACGTATCCGGTGACTAACAAAACCTTAAGCTCGGGATTCTCTCGCCGCAGCCTTCTCGCCAGAACGCGCCCGTTCTCGCCCGGCAGAATCACGTCGCTCAGCAAGAGTTCCACGCCGCCGTGCCCGAAGTAGACGCTGGCAGCTTCCACAGCATTCCCGGCGGTCAGGACTTCGTATCCCGCAGATCGCAGAACTTCACTCGTCACGTCCCGCACAAAAGCTTCGTCTTCCACCAACAGAATCGTTTCCGCCCCCGGCAGTTCCTCCGCAGCAGCAAGAAACTGCTGGCTGGCAGTTTGAGTCTCGGTCGTCTCTGCGTTCATGGCGGTCTCCTCGACCATCGCGCAGGCTCAACTCGTCTGCACCCGTGCTCTAAGCAGATGAGCTGCCATCGCCTTCTGCGACGGGCCCGCAGCAGAAGCCAAACGGAATGCGGTACTTAGGTGAGGAGGGCCTTTCGGGAAGCGCGCATCTGCAGTCGTTGATTTCCGTTTCGGGAATCGCGCGCGGAACTGAAGACCGATTCGGTCCGTCAAATGTCGGGGTTCAACCGCCTACTTCGGACTGGTCAGCACAGTCTCATTCGGATCGAGCACAATCTTGTGCGTTCCGGCAGGAGCCGGCAAATGAAATGAGGTCTCTTCGCCGTCGGCGAACACTCGTCCCAGCAGCACCGGCTGTTTCCCGGTGACCATCGCATACACCGGAACCGACGTTACTAGATCTCGTGGTGCGTCTTTCTGCACGATTATTCCACTCACGATTATTCCGCTCGCGACTACTCCGCTGGCGACGGTTCCACTCGTTACGGGGCCCGCGCCCTTGGCGGCGAATTTCACCGACTTGAGTTCCAGCTTGGGCAGCGCCGTGCCGTTAATCCAACCCTCCAGGAACCAGTCGAGCGAACTCTTGCCCTCGTAGCGCAGCGCGGGCGGAAGGTCTTCCGCGAAGACATTGAGCAATTCGCGCGTGCCGATGGATTGGCCTTCATACCGCTGCCGAACTTTTCGCAGCGCGCGCACGAAGGGCTCCTGGGCTGTGCCGCCGCCCTGCGCTTTGCGTCCGCCTTCTTGCACGGCGCCGTCCTTCAGCATCGTCCGCAGCATATGGAACAGCCACGTCCCCCTGCCGTAGAGGATCGCTTCGTAACCTTCGGGTGATCGCGACGACAGCAGTCGCAGTCCCAGAGTCACCGGGCCGGCATCCATTGCAGACATGCCATCTTTATTTTTTTCGACGAGGTCGCCTCGGTAGCGGTCCATCACTTCACGAAAACCGGCGGGATTTTTTTCCTCCAGCATCATCAACGCGCAATAATTCGCCAGCCCCTCAGAAATCCACTGGTCGCGGTAGCTGTTCCAGGTAACGAGGTCGCCCCACCACTGGTGCGCCGTTTCGTGCGCCGGAATCTGCTGCTGCAGCAGGATCTTGTCGGGTGCGAAGTGCAGTTGTTCGCGCTGCTCCTGATCGAGAAACGCATACGAAGACAGAAATACCAGGCCGGGCCAGCCCTGGCTGTCGCGCCCCGGCAACTGGGTCAGAGCCAGACGACTGTAGGGATACGGGCCAAAGCGTTGCGCGTAATACTGAATGGCGCGGGCCGCTGACTCTCCGACCGTCACTTCGGTTTGCGACGGCGACGGGCGGCTCGGAACCGACAACTGCAGCGGTCGTGACGCCGGGTCAGACGGATCGGGCTCAACCATCTGCACCGGAGGAGTCGGGAAGTTTCGCTCGACTCCGGACGTCGCATAAGTCTCTACCGTCACGTCTCCCGCCTGCGTCGTCGCAACCTTATATTTACCGAGATTGAATCCTGCCAGAGGAATCGGACGTTCCGACACCCAGCGCGATATCTGTTGAGCATTATTCTGGGAACTGATCGGCTGAGCGCCAGTCTGTTGAGCCGGGGTCGGCTGGCCATTCGCTTTCGCGGCCGGCCCCACAGCCGAAACCGGCGCGGGCTTTCCGGTCGCGACCAGCGTCCAGCCCGGCGGATATTTGAACTCCAAATCGAAGTCGGCCATCGCAATCCCGCGATTCGGATACCAGGTGCCCCGCGCTCCTACGTACAGCAGCCCGCTGCCCGCTTCCGCCAGAACTTCGCCGCCGTAGACAAACTCGAAATTGATTTTCTGCCCCGCCTGCGCCGGCCCAGGCAGCATCACCGCAACCAGGTCGTTGCCGCGGCGCGAAAGCTGTGTCCCTTCCACCGCGGGATTCTGAATAAACTCCACCGCCTGGCCGTCGAGCTTGACGCTTTCCATCTGCAGATAGCGCGACAACTCAAATAGCACCGCGCGCGGCCCGCCTTCCTTGACCTCACATTGCACGCGGGCCCGCGCCTGAATCCGCTTCGGAGGCTGCACCTCGGTCGTGATCGTATAGCGGCGAACGGTGACCCGGCCGTCCCGCGCCCTCTTTGCTCTGGCCGACGTTCCGGCCGGCGTTCCGGCCGATGTTCCGGCCGACGTTCCGTCGACTTTCTCTGCAGTCCCGGGATTCAAGAATGAGAATGAGGTCCATACGTCGTAATAAAGATCCCCCTTCTCGGCCGCTCTCGCCTGCCCGGCCTGAATCTGCTCGGTCGCAGAGGAATCGAAGTAGACGTCGAAAACTCCCAGCTTGGTTCCTTGCAGCCGCGCGTGCAGGAAGCGGTCTTCCGCGTTTCCGGAGTTGGCGAGATCTAGATCGACTCGATCCGTTCCTTGCAGCGGAGCGCCGGCCACCGGAAGCATCCGGCTGAACGTCAACAGCAGCCGCATCGCATCTGCGCTCGCCAGATTCCGCGCTGTCTGGTTCCAGCGCTCGACAAACTCTTGTTGGTTGTCCGTTGCCCGCAAATCAGGACGCAACTCCGCCGCCGCATCATCGTTGAAGCGAAAGTAGGCGGTGGCAAAATGTTCTTCCAGAATTGCCATCCCCGTAAACAGGCTCATCGATCGGCGTTCAACCTCATTCGGCGGCGTGAGCAGCACCTCGCCATCACCCTCGAAGAACGCTCCCGTGATCCGCCCCATCACGTCCTGGGTGAAACCGATGGTGCCGTCCTCTAAACTAATGTGGATCGCAGCTCGTTCCATCGACGCGCCCCGCACTTGATATACCCGCGCTGGATCAAGCCCGGCGTTCCCGAGCTGCAGATACAGCGCCTCGGCGGGCTTGTCGGGAGGGTTCTCGGCCGCCGACACTGACACGGCTGAGGCGCCAATCGTCAGCCAGATGGCCGCCGCGACACGCAAGCCTCTCGTCGTTCGTAGTACCTTCGTCACCTGGGTGGCCGCTCCTCAGTTGCTAGAATGCGCCTGAATGCGTCTACGTGTCACCATCCTCTTGATCGGGCAGCTCGCCTTCGTATGGCTGCTCGCCCTCACCGGCGCATCGGCGGACACGATCCATCTGAAGAATGGCCGGACCATCCTGGCCGATCAAGTCCGCGAAAACGGCGTCCATTACGAGTACGACATCGGCGACGATACCTACGCCATCCTCAAATCTTCCGTGGATCACATCGACGCCGGAGGCATGCCCGCGCACAGCGCGTCTAGCGCGGCCAAGGTCGGCGACCTTCCAGCGTTTACTCCCGCCGACAGCCTGGCTAACGAGGGAGATCTGGTCGCCAAAATCATCAAGGAAGGCAAAGTCGACGCGGACGCTCTCGCC
>JBEKWZ010000268.1:0-5457 GCA_049512555.1 Candidatus Sulfotelmatobacter sp.
GCTTGTCGCTTCCGATGGCCAGGCGCTCGATGTGGCCGTCACGGTTGAATAGAAACGCACTGCCGTCGCGCATCCAGTTGGGCGCTTCGAAGCGCCCGGGCGCGAGATAGGCGACGCGGCGGTCGGCGGAATCGATCGCAATGGTCTCGAGAGTGCTGTACAGAACCGGCTTGCCGGCATCAGCCGCGGCAGGTTGCGTTAGCTCGACCTCGGAGAATACGGCTTTTTCGACGACATCTTTGTCATGCGAGCACACGCCGAGACCAACGTAGAACGTGCCTTGCAATGGGATGCGCAGCCATCCACCGGCAACTTTGGGCTCGCCTTCGTCCGTCAGAGACATGTAGACGTAATCGCCGCGCTTGGCGATGCGCAGTCGCTTCGGGGCCGATAGGTTCGACTGAATCTCGCGCGTGACCGCACCCTTCTCGTCGCGAAATTGCAGCGAGGTCAGGCCGCTCGCGTGCAGCGCAACGTCGGCGTAAACGGAGTCGGCCTCGAGGCTCTGCCGCAGCATCAGCACGGCTTTCTTGTGCTCGTTGCCCGTCTTGGTCAGAAAAGAAATGTCCGCGGTCAGTGTGACGTCGCCGGAAACTTTTTTCCATATGAATTGAAATGCGTCGGCTGTGAGCCACATGTTTTCGCCACTGCCGCTGATCGTGTAAGTTCGCTTCGCGGCGTCGTAGTCGACCGACCCCGTGTGCAGAACGGTGCCAACATCGGCATGACCGTCAAACATTCCGACGGGCCTGGGGGCATCTTGCGCCCAGAGGAGACTGCCGACCACGGAAGCAACAAAACTCAGGACCATGACCATCGCAAAAGCACGAAGACTGCGCATCAGAATCCTCCGGGCAACAACTTTCAAACGAGTAGACCAACTCGGCATTGTAACCCCTATCTTTTAATACCAATCTCCGGGCGCTTCTGGTAAAACGTCTGCATGAAAACGAGACGAGCCCTCTTAACCATATTCTTCTGTACGCTGCTTTTGGTCAGCGGCCTCGCTGCACAACAGAATGTATCCCCTTCGGCGAATCTTGCGCTGACTCCGCCCATGGGCTGGAATTCGTGGAACAAGTTTGCCTGCAACGTCACTGAAGACATGATCAAGAGCATGGCCGACGCCATGGTGAAGTCGGGCATGAAAGACGCGGGATACGTCTACGTCAACATCGACGACTGCTGGCAGGTGAGCCGCGATGCCCAGGCCAACATCGTCGCTGACCCGCAGCGCTTTCCGCATGGGATGAAGGCCGTGGGCGATTACATTCATTCGCTGGGACTGAAGTTCGGAGTGTATTCCGACGCCGGATCGAAAACTTGTGCGGGTCGTCCCGGGGGCCTGGGCCATGAGTATCAGGATGCCGTCCAATATGCCGCGTGGGGCGTCGATTATTTGAAGTATGACTGGTGCAACGCGACTACGCAGGATGCGAAGGCCTCGTATGCCAACATCCGCGCGGCTCTCGACGCTTCCGGGCGCCCGATCGTGTTGAGCATTTGCGAGTGGGGCACGGCCAAGCCCTGGCTGTGGGGCAAGGAAGTCGGCGGAAATCTGTGGCGCACTACTGGCGACATCCAGGACCGCTGGGGAGGTGCGGAGAAATGGCCCGACGGGAGTTGCTGCTCGAACGGCGTGATGTCCATTATCGATCAACAGGTCGGCCTGCAATCTTATGCGGGGCCGGGGCACTGGAACGATCCGGACATGCTCGAAGTCGGCAACGAAGGAATGACGGACGTAGAGTACCGCTCTCATTTCAGTTTGTGGGCGCTGCTGGCCGCCCCGCTGATCGCGGGCAACGACCTGCGCAATATGCGGCCTGAAATTCACGACATCCTCACCAATAAAGAAGTGATCGCCGTGAATCAGGACGCGCTCGGGCGCGAAGGCGAGCGCGTTGCAAAAAACGGCGACCTGGAAGTTTGGGCGAAACAATTGAAGGACGGCAGCCGCGCGGTGATCCTGCTGAATCGCGGCGGGACTGAACGGCAGATCACGGCGAACTGGGAGGATCTCGGTTATCCCAGTGGGGTCAGCGCTGCGGTGCGCGACCTGTGGCAGCATAAGGATCTAGGAAAGATCACCGGGAAGTTCTCGGCGACGGTTGCGCCGCACGGCGTCGTGATGGTGACCGTAAAACCCTAAAAGCTTTTACCACAGAGGACACTGAGGAACACTGAGGTCAGGCCGATTTTTTCAATTCTTCCATCACGCTCTGGATCAGCTCTTTCGCGTCGGTCAGGCTCTTCATGATGATCTGGATATCCATGACCGGCTTGCCCGGCCAGCGCTGGCTCTGGCAATAGACGCCGTGCTGGCCGACCAGCGCCATGGCGTCGGTGATGGTGTCCATGGTGACGGCGAGACGGCCGCGGGGCACGCCCATCATGGTTTCGTAGTGTTCCAGTTCTTCCTGCTTCTCTTCGAATACCGGCATTGGACGATTGTAACTGCACTCGGGCATGGCGCATAATGGCTGGGCCGCTGACTCATTCTTGGTTCACGCGTCCAAATCTTGGCATTCAATATCCGAGCTTCGGTATCCCAATAAGGAGAGATCATGCAAAAACGAATCGCCCTACTTGTGTTTGCGATTTTCACCCTCACCCTATTCGCTGCGGCGCAGGCCAGTCCGGCGGCCTCGGCGTCCTGCGACCTTGGCGGCAAGACCATTAAGACCGACTACTCCAGCCCACGCATGAAAGGACGCAAGATTTACGGCGGCCTGGTGCCCTTCGGCGAGGTCTGGCGCACTGGAGCCAATTCGGCGACGACCTTTGTGACCAGCGCCGATGTGGTCGTTGGCGGCAAGGCCGTGCCCACCGGCAACTACACGCTCTTCACGGTCCCCACTGCCGACAAGTGGACGCTCATCATCAACAAGAAAACTGGCGAGTGGGGCATCCCCTACAAGTATGAGAGCGACGAACTGGCGCGCGTCGACATGAAAGTTTCGAAGTTGCCCGCCCCGGTGGAGAACTTCACCATCTCGTACGAAAAGTCCGGCAGCGGCTGCACCTTGCAGATCGATTGGGAGACAACTCGCGCGTCGGTCGACATCTCGGCGAAGTAAGGGCAGATCGATTGTTGATTCCCTGATTGCTGATTGAAAACAGGCGGCGCTGCGGCTTCGACCGCGCGTCGACGTGTGTTCGTATCAACAAAATCAGCCATCAACAATCTGCGCCCCGCGCGCAGTTTCACTTTCTCGGTTGCCGAAGCGCATCAGCGGCTTGCTGAGCCTCGACAAAGTCAGGAGAGATTTTCAGCGCTTGCTCGTAGGCATCCAGCGCTTCAGGGATGTGCCTGGCCTGAGCCTGGGCGCGGCCGAGTTCGAAATATCCCCGGGCGGTGGGTTGCAATTCCGCGGCACGCGACAGGTCGCTGACCGCCTCGTCAAGCTTGCTTTGCTTCTCTGCCAGCAACCCGAGGCCCCGCCAGGCGCTGAATTGCGTGGGGTTGAAACGCAGCGACTGTTCAAAGCTCTTTTGCGCCGGTTCGTCTTCTCCGAGGGCTCGCTGGGCCGCACCCAGATTCGCGTAGGTTTGCGCCAGCAGACCGGGATCGGAAGTCAGATCGATGGCGGCCCCATACTCGGCTATTGCTTCGCGCATCTGGTTGTGGTGCTGAAGATAAATTCCGAGGTTGCTGCGGCTCATGGGATCGCGCGGATTGATGCGCGCCGCCGCCTGGAAGTGCGCGTGCGCTTCCTCTTCTTTACCTTCGAGAATGAGCGCTCCGCCCAGATTATTTTCGGCGACAAAATTGTTTTCCGTGACCGCGAGGGTGTGCGACCAAAGATCAGTATTGCTCTTCCAGTATCCGATTTGACGATGCGTGCCCAGGGCGAGAGCAACGAGAATCCCTGCGCCTGCAATCGCGGGCCAGAAGCCGAATTTCCTTTGTTCCGCCCAGTCGGCAACGCCAAACGCAATCATCACGAAAATCCCGATCAGCGGAATGTAGGCGTAGCGGTCGGCCATGGCGGCTTCTCCCACCTGCACCAGGCCGATCACCGGAACCAACGTTCCCAGAAACCACAACCAGCCTACGAGCAGGTAGCGGCGGGATCGCAAGCGGAACGCTCCCGCAGTGATGACAATCAGCACCAAGGCCGCGACCAGTACTTGCCACACTGCCAGCGAGTCGCCGGGATGCGGATACATGGGCGCCAGCCGCGCGGGCCAGACCATCTTCCACAGGTACATCGCATACGCCCAAATCGCGGTCGCGATGCGTGCGCCGAATGAAACTTCGGCGCTCGTTCGGATCGCCCCTCCGGCTTGCTGTGCGAGCATCGTGATCACGGCGCTGGCGACCGAGAGCGCGAGCAACGGGAGTTTTTCAATCGCGAGCCGCGACCACGCAAACGCGGGATGCACTTCGCCCGCTTCCGTTTGCGCGCCGCGCACTCGACCGAGCGGCCAGTAGTCGAGCAGCAGCAGAACAAACGGCAGCGTAATCACCATCGGCTTGGAGGCGAGCCCGGCGGCAAACAGAACAGCAACCGCCAAATACCGCTTCCAGCCTGGCTTTCGCGCATACCATCCGTAGGCCCAGAGAGTAAGCAGGAAAAATGTCGTGCACAGCACATTCTTGCGCTCCGCTACCCACGCCACCGACTCCACGTTGATGGGATGAATCGCAAACATCGCGGCCACGAACAGGCTCGGCCCTAACCGCCCGGTGGCCCACATAAGCAGCAGAAATAGCAGCACGACATTCACGGCATGCAGCAGGACGCTTGTGAAATGGTGCCCGACCGGATTCAGCCCAAATAGCGAACAATCAAGAGCGTGCGACATCCAGGTCAGCGGATGCCAGTTCGCCTGCTCGGTCGACGTCAGCGCCCACCGGAAAGTACCGGCCGTCAGGCCCTGCCGTACGTGCGGATTATTGACGATATACCGGTCATCGTCATAGTTCACAAACGGATGGCGATTGACTGGGTTATAGAGCGCGAGCGTGACCACCACGAGCAGCAGGCACACCATGGGATTTCGCTTCGCGGGAGATACGAACATGCCCCGCGATTCCTGCGCGGGCGGAGTTTTCTTGAGGGGAGGCAATATCAGGATTTAACCACAGAGGACACAGGGGAGCACAGAGGAGGAAACACGGAAGGCACGGGGCATGAGTAATTGTCGATTTTGTGATTGTTGATTGCTGATTGAAAAAACGCGACGTGAGCGCGGAGATTTCAATCAACAATCAGAAATCAACCATCAATAATTACTACGCTGGTTTCCAGCGCAAAACTGGCTTGCGGGCCGCCGCAGTCTCGTCCAGCCGCGAAACCCGCGTCGAGTGCGGGGCGTCGAGCACCTTCTGCGGATCTTCCTCCACCTCTTCGGCGATGGACTTCATCGCGTCGATGAACAGATCCATCTCTTCTTTCGATTCGCTCTCGGTGGGCTCGATCATCAGCGCTCCGGGAACAATCAGCGGAA
>JBEKWZ010000269.1:0-5452 GCA_049512555.1 Candidatus Sulfotelmatobacter sp.
GCTGTCCACCGAGTTCATCGTGAACTCAATCACCACACCCGTCGGGATTCCATCCTGCGCAGCCGCATCGGCTGGAATATTATGCGTAGGCCCCAGGATGAAGTTACCGTCCACATCCGCCGGCGGATTCACGCCGTCCGGCAATTCCTTCGCCGACACATAACCAGGAGTGTGAGGGTCCCGCGTCGGCGGCGTCGGACGTTCAGGATGTTGCGCCGGGGGTTGCGCTGGCGCTGGATTCTGGCCTGACACTGGATCGACCATCACAATCAGCCCAGCCGCAAAGCAAGTGCCTAAGCATCGCAGTATCGTCACTTGATAGGGCCTCTTTCCGACGCGTGAATAAGCCGAATCAGCATCTCTACATGCTCGCCGCGATCGTCGAGTCAGTCTAGCACCAGCATCAAAAAGAACCCTTCGCTACAATGCTTGTTGTCTAACATCTGACGTTGAATGTTCTGATATTTCCGATCCCATGCTTCCGATCCAGCTTCTCTTTTATCTCGCAACCCGTCTAACCTCCGAAGGAGCCCCGCCCATGCACGTTGATCTCCCAACAGTCTTGCGCTACTTGTCCAGCGCGCTAGTCTTGTTCGTCGCCTCAACCCTACTTTCGCAAACCCAGGCTTCACAAACCCAGGAGCGCGATCGCAGCAAGCTGCCAGACGAATACAAATGGGATCTAACGGCGATCTATCCTTCCGACCAGGCCTGGCGGACAGCCAAAGAACAACTGGCCTCCGAACTCCCCAAGCTGCGCCAGTTTCAAGGCACGCTGAGTTCTTCGCCCTCCCGTCTCGCGGAAGCCTTGGAGACGCAAAGCTCCTTCGACAAAGAACTCAGCCGCCTGTTCGTATACGCCGCCATGAAGTCCGACGAGGACACCCGCGTCAGCACCTACCAAGCCATGCAGCAGGAAATGATTCAGCTCGGTTCCGCGCTAGGCACCGAGTCCGCCTTCATCGAACCCGAAATCCTAAAAATGGATAACGCGACCGTCGAGCGATTTCTAGCGCAAGAGCCGCGCCTGCAAGTCTTCCGTCATGAACTCGAAGACATCGCCCGCCGCCGCGCTCACACCCTCAGCAACTCCGAAGAGAAACTCCTGGCCGCGTCCTCCGTCATGGCCAGCGGCCCCTCCAGCGTTTACGGCATCTTCGCCGACGCCGATTTCCCCTATCCCTCCGTCACCCTGAGCGACGGCAAAACGGCCAAGCTCGACAAAGCCGCCTTCGCCCTCTACCGTGCTTCACCCAACCGCGAAGACCGCCAGAAAGTCATGGAAGCTTTTTTCTCGACGCTGGGAAAATATCGCGGCACCTTCGGCTCCATCATGAATTCCAATGTCCAGACCTCCGTCTTCTACGCCCACGCGCGCCATTACGAAACCTCGCAGCAGGCTTCTCTCGACCAGCCCAACGTCCCCGTTTCCGTCTACACGCACCTGGTCGACGGAATCAATCGCAACCTGCCCACGTTTCACCGCTACCTCAAACTCCGCAAACGAATGATGGGCCTTCCCGACCTCCACTACTACGATCTGTACGCTCCACTCGTATCCTCGGTCGACACAAAATATCCCGTCGATGTGGCAGAAAAAAATATCCTCGCCGCTCTCGCCCCGCTCGGCCCCGAATACGCCGCCGGAGCCAAGCGCGCCTTCACCGAGCGCTGGATCGACATGTACCCCTCCGAAGGCAAGACCTCCGGCGCATATTCGAACGGCGGTGCCTACGACGTTCACCCCTACATGCTGCTCAACTACAACGGAAAGTACGACGACATGAGCACGCTGGCCCACGAACTAGGCCACACCATGCACAGCTACTTTTCAAATAAAACTCAGCCCTATCCCTTGTCTTCCTATCCGATTTTTGTAGCCGAGGTCGCTTCCACCTTCAACGAAGCCCTGCTCATCGATTACATGCTCAAGCAGATCAAAGACGACTCGACCCGCCTTTCCCTGCTGGGCAATTATCTCGAAAGCATTAAAGGAACCGTCTTCCGCCAGGCGCAGTTCGCCGAATTCGAGCTGCGCATGCACGAAATGGTTGAAAAAGGTCAGCCCCTCACCGGCGACGCTCTCTCGAAACTCTACGGCGAGATCGTCAAGAAATACTACGGCCACGATCAAGGCATCTGCATCGTCGACGACTACATCGCCAACGAGTGGGCCTACATTCCCCATTTCTACAACTCGTTCTACGTCTTCCAGTACGCGACGTCCTTCACCGCGTCGTCTGCCCTGTCCGAAAAAGTGCTCTCCGGTGAGCCCGGAGCCACCGAGCGCTACCTGAAATTCATTTCCTCCGGCAAATCAAAATACCCCATCGACCTCCTGAAAGACGCCGGCGTCGACATGACCACCGACGAACCCCTGGACCTCACCGTCAAGAAAATGAATCGTGTAATGGATGAGATGGAAAGACTCTTAGATCAGAAGGGAAAATGAGAAGGGAAGGCAAGATCGATTTCCCCGCTCAGTTCCATCTCGCGTCTTGTGGCGAGGCAGGGGGCACGGTCAGCAGAACTTCGATCGTGCCTGCTTTGCCCGACGCCAGATCGCACACGCCGGACCGCAGATACGAACTACCCCGAGGCACGTCGAACTCCAGGTGGAGCTGGAGTCCGATGTCCCAATACGCTTTGTACTGCTCCGGGCTCAAAGAGAGCTCCATTTTTCGCACGAGCCAGTTCAGCGGGTTCCCATAGCGATCGTAGGCAATGAGCGTGACTTCAAGTTTTCCATTGCGGCGTCCATCCGGCGCCGCTTCCAGTTGAAGCGCTTTCTCAGTGACCGCCAGGTCCACGTCCATGCGCGTGAAGGCACCCTGAACCTTCAAATTGTCTCCGGCGCGCGGGGCTGTGAGCTCCGGCTGCGGTGTCGAGGGCTTCACGCTCATCCGGTATAGAATCTGGGCGAAGTCCGGCAGGCCCCAAGCCATCAGCGGTACCAAAGGGTCGCCCGTGGCGAGTTTCTGCGCGACTGCGACTGCGGGACGTTTATCCTCTGCGTTGTAGCCGAGGCGATAAGCAAGTTTGTAGTGGCCGTGCGCCAGCGTCACATGGATGTGCCGGAATTTCCCGTTCATCTCCTTATTGGTCGGAACATAGTCCAGCGTGTAGAAGCGAGACCCATCGCGGATCGCCTGCGCCAAAGCCTCGTCCAGCCCGTTGGCGTTATAAAAAGCCTTCCCGCCGGTCTCGTGGGCTAACTCTTTCATGGTCGCCTGGTTCGCATTGCGCTGAATGCTGCTGTTTTGCAACTCCGCCACTTGAGCTTGAGTCGCTTCTCTCGCATTGGTCACTTTGAGTGGAGGAGCGCTGGCTTCGTAAAACGAATCCGGAGCCAGGCCTTTCGCCTCCATCGGATAAACCGCCACTCGCGCCGCCGTAAACGCGTCCCCAGTCTTGCGCAACTCTTCGTATTCCCCGCTCTCCCCCATGGAAGAGAAGTCTTGGAAAAGAGTCACTGGAAATGCTCCCGAAAACCAAATCACATTCTTGCGCCCTGGAAAACCTGCGAGATATTGCGCCAGTTGCTGCATTTCCAATAACGTCGTTTTTACTCGGTCCAATGTCTTGCTCGCCTTCTCCTCAGCCTGAAATTGCCGTAGCGCATCCATCGCAGCCTGTACGTTCGGATCGAGGACGGCCAGCGATTGCATCTGACCGGTGGCCTGCTCGTCGGCGTGAATCTCGCCACCAGAAAGCAGCAACGGGGATGTCTGCGGACTGGTCCCCGATTTCTTGTCATTGAGAACGGCCTGCAGGGCCGGCAGATCGCTGGTAAACCCGTGCACCAGGCGCAACCGCGTCGATAAGATGAAAACCGCCATCGGTGCGCTCGCATGCATACCAGCCAGGTACTTGAGAACCTGCTGGTGTACAAACGACTGGTCCCCGATTGGCGTGTTCAGCGCGTCCAGCAGAACCACGTTCAGCGCATCGGGCGCGTCGGCACGGGGGGAGTTATCGAAGGTATTCGGCGGCAGTGTTGGTGGCTTTATCGCCGCAGGAGTCTGGCCTGTATGTTCCTCGAAGACCGAGATCGTTTGTAGTTTGCCGTCTTCAAAAACCTTGAAGTCTTCCTTACGCAGTCCAGGAATCGGCTGATCGTTGTAGTCCGTCACCACGACATCGACAACGGCCAACCGCGCCGTAGTCTTCAAAGTGGGGCCGACGGCTTCAGAGGCTTGCTGAGCAGAGACCGCGACAGATGCCAGAAGAAGAGCGAGCGCAGGAATATTTCTTCGCCACATTACTTGGGAGACACTCAACAGTAAGTCTAACCCCGGTTCCGCCGCAATGTTGCTAAATCCTCGGTAGTGGTGCAGTTTGAAATTCACAGGTCTGGCAATCGGGTCGGGCCTGTGGGAAACTGTCGGCATGGCCAAACACAAATTTGCAGTTGCGGTGAATGAAGGCGGCGTCACTGTCGGCGCTCAGTGCATCCGGTGCGGGGCGATTGTTATGTACCAGAACGGGCAAATACCCGAAGACCTCCGCGAACAGGAGTGCAAACGCGAGGATGCCAGCCAAGCCGCTGTTCGGATCGTGCGGGAAGCTACAGAAGATCGCTAATTCTTTAACGCCTTTTCAATATCTTCCAAAAGAGTGATGTGCTGTTGTGTCTGCAATGGCGCTACAGAGTAGTAGATGTGTTCGGTAAATTCCGTCTCATGCTTGTGCTCCAATTTAAACGTCTGGCCTTGTGGCGTGTGAATATCCTCTGTCCAGAACGTCAATCCCCCGAGACCGAAAGGTACCTTTTTCCCACCAAAAGGTACGACCTCTGAATTCAGCCTATCCACAACGAAATCCAGTTTTGGATTTGCAACATTCGCCAAGGAATCGAACTTGACGTCAACCTGGCTGAGGTAAGTCTTTCGAACAAGGCCCGAATCCAACAAAATATCAAATTCTTTTGCTGCCCATTGTGAAATATCAGCCAAGAACTGGTTGGCATCGTCAGTTGAGGATAGAGCATCCGCCACAATCGCATTGTTGTAAATCGCCAATCCAACCCGGAGATGCATCTTTTTGCTTTTGACAAAGGTTCCCGCAGTGAACTCCAAAGCGTTGTTGCTGTTGAAGTCCATGAGATGCTGCGGGAATTTAGCGAAGTGATACCGCTTCGCCAAAGCTTGGTAAAACTCCCAAAAGCTTCTCCCCTCCGGAGCGATGATCTCGGAGTCGATCATCCAAATAGCACGGGCAAGCGACGTTCGTAATAATTTCATGCTCGTTTCCGATTCGCAGTATTTGGTGAATTCGTCAAATTCTCTCTTTTCTCTGGCTGTTGCGAATATGGCTCATTCGAAGCTGAATCACCTAGTTTTTTCTCAGAATCGTTCTTTGTTTCACGCGGGGGGAAACTCGCCAGTTGTCCAAGTCCGCCAGCACATGTTTTGCGCAGTGTTGACAGTCTTTTGTCTTTTGAATAGGGCCG
>JBEKWZ010000270.1:0-5451 GCA_049512555.1 Candidatus Sulfotelmatobacter sp.
CGCGCCGTCTTCACCGGTCGACTCCCACTCAGCGGTGAGGCTCTGCATCCCATCGACCCCATCATTCTGTCGCAAACGCGGACGTCATTTTCTCTGCTCGTATTGCTCCCGCTACTCGTGGGCAGGCGTGGCTGGCAACGCATCCAGTTGCCGAGACCGGATCTTATTCAATGCCTGGTGCTCGGCATGCTTGGCGTGGCCGCGTCGAACTATTTCTATTATGTTGCCATCCAGAAGACGAGCGTCGCCATCGCCATCATCGTGCAATACACGGCGCCGGTGTGGGTTCTGTTCTTCGTAGTCGCCCGGGGCCAGCAGAAGCTCTCGCTGCAAAAAGTCGCCGCCGTCGCGGTCGCCATTGCCGGCATCGCGCTGACCATCGGCGTGGTGGGCGCAAAATCCGGCGCCGCCCTGCATCTCGACTCTTGGGGTTTATTCGCCGCCCTGCTGGCATCGTTCTCCTTCGCGTTTTACAACGTCGGCGGACACCGCATCCTCGCCCGCTACGACCGGTGGCGCGTTCTAGTCTGGACCTTGACCTCCGCCGCGGTCTTCTGGCTATTCGTGAATCCTCCATGGAAGGTTCTGGCCGCGCACTACGCGCCCGCGCAGTGGGGATTCCTCTTCGTCTTCTCTATGATTTCGGTGCTAGGGCCGTTCTCGCTCTACTTCCTCGGCTTGCAGCATCTGGAGCCCACACGTGCCATCATTGCCAGCTGCCTGGAGCCAGTATTCTCCATTCTGCTGGCCGCAGCTTTCTTGAGCGAAGGCCTGCGTCCCGTGCAGATGCTGGGAATCGTACTGGTTTTGTCCGCGATCGTGATCGTGCAACTACCGGGCCGAGGTGCCGCGCCTGAAGGCGAAGCCGTGGTGGTCGAGCCGATTGAATAATCGATTTCCAGAAATGTCATTGCGATTCCAAAGCCGTCGGCCCGGCTCAAAACTGTCTTCCCATTTCTCAGAATTGTCATCCTGACCGGAGCTTGCCTTCCTGGAAGGAAGGCAAGCGGAGTGGAGGAACCTGCTTTTCTGCGAACATTTCTACGAACTACGCCGGCTAGGAACTGGTTACTCCCCGTTACTTCGGTGCGGACGTTTACTTCTTTTTGACAACTTCCCTGTGGATATTTCGCTAGCCTAAGACCATCCCCCAAAGACAGCTTCGAGGTTTCATGAGATGAAAATCCGCTCCGCGATCTATGTCCTCGCGTTTCTATCGGCCTGCCTTACGCCTTGTTTCGCACACCACACGGCCGTGGTGGTCAACAAAGACAATGCCGTTGAAAACGTTACTTCCGCTCACCTGTCGAAGATTATTCGCGGTGAGGTTAAGAAGTGGCCCGACGGCAAAAACATCGTCCTGGTATTGCACAGGGACTCTGCGGGCGAGGCCGAAACTCTGGAGCGGCTGAACAAAATGTCAGACGGCGAATGGAAGAGCTTTCTGGCGGTGCACAAAGATTCATTTCTGTTCGTCGACACCGACGCGGACGTCCTCAAAGCGGTGCAGACCGAACCTGGCGCAGTGGGCCTGATCGAAGTCCACTCGATCGACAACAGCATTAACGTGGTAAAGGTGGACGGCAAACTCCCGATGGAGTCCGGCTATTTGCCACACTAGTAAGAGGATTCAACTGGTGCCGCTGACCGTTAGCAGTAAATGAAAATATCGCCGCGCTTTTCTTACGTCGCGACCAATCTGCTCCCGCAGTGCGTCGACCGACGGAAATTTGATTTCATCCCGCAGTCGATCGAGGAAGCAGATCTCAACTTCCGTCTCCGGGCTCAATTCAATCGGATGGAAATTCAGCAGGTGCGTTTCAATGGCAAACAGTTCCGCCCCGAAGGTGGGACGATTGCCCACATTCGTGACTGAATCAAAACGCTCGGCCCCGACGCGGGTGCAGGTGATATAGACGCCGTCTTTCGGAACCAGTTCCTCGTAGCGCGCCAGGTTGATGGTCGGCACCGTGTACTTCGATCCGTACCCGCGGCCGCGCCCCGGCGTCCCAAGAATGCAGAACGGACGCGCCAGCAGATGCCGCGCCCGGCTCACACGCCCCGCGGCGAGCAGCCTGCGAATCTGGCTGCTCGAAACCGATTCGCCGCGCAACGTCATCTCGGGATAAACCTTGACCTCAAACCCCATCGCGCGGCCGAATTCGGCCAGCAAATCCATGTCGCCTGCGGCCTTGTGGCCGAAACGGAAATTAAATCCTTCATGCACTTCGCGGGCGTGGAGTTTTTGTTTCAGAATTTCTTCCGCAAACTCACGCGGTGTCATGAGCGAGAGATCGCGACCAAAAGGAAGCAGCAACACGGCATCGATGCCAGTGCTTTCGAGCCAGCGCAGCTTTTCAGGGGTGGGCGTGAGCAGTTTCAAGCCTGCCTCCGGCCGCAGAATGCGTGTAGGGTGCGGCTCAAACGTCACCGCCACAGCCTTGGCCCCGGTCGCCCGCGCCCGCAACGCGATTTCCCGCAGTACGTGGGCATGAGCCCGGTGCACTCCGTCAAAATTGCCCACGCTGATCAGCGTGGGTCCGAGATCGGCGGGAACGTCATCGAGTTTGTGAAAAACCTGCATTAGGAAAATCGGCGTCGGACCTCAGACCTCAGCAACGGCCGCTGACAGTGGGTTCGTTTCGATAATCTGGACCGGGTCTGACGTCTGAGGTCCGGCGCCGTCTCTAGATTTCAAACTCCAGCTTCATCCCGTCGTGCGACAACCGCACATGGCGCGGCAGCGAGGCATTGGTGACTTCGTGCGCCAGATCGTGGCAGATGTGCGTGAAGAACGCTCGCTTCGGTTTCACCCGGTCGACAATCGCCAGCGAATTCTTTACGGTCGAGTGCGTGGGATGAGGTTTGTGCCGCAGCGCATCCAGAAACAGGATGTCCAGCCCTTCCAGTTGATGCAGCGACGACTCCGGAATTTCGCTGTGGTCGGTGAGGTACGCGCCCGATCCAAACCGGTATCCGTTGATCTGAGTGTCACCATGAATCAGAGTGATCGGATCGAACCGCACGCCGAATACGTCCACCGGGCCGTCGATCGGCCGTAGTTCGAGCAAAGGCAGCCCGCCAAATTTATAGTCCGCGTCGAAAATGTAACTGAACATCTTGCGCAGAAACGCCGCCGCTTCCGGTCGCGCGTAAAGCGGAAGTTTTTCCGGCTTGTGCCGGTAACTGAACGGCCGTAAGTCGTCGATCCCGAGAATGTGGTCGGCGTGGGTGTGGGTATAAAGCACCGCGTCGACGCGCGTGATGTTCTCGCGCACGGCCTGCATGTAAAAGTCGGGAGTGGTATCGATCAGCACGACCTTACCGCCGTACTCCAGCATGATCGACGGCCGGGTGCGCCGGTCGTGCGGATCGCTGGAATGGCAGACGGCGCAGTCACATCCCAGCGTGGGTACGCCCATCGACGTCCCGCTGCCCAGCACAGTCAAAATCGCTTTCATCGTCCTCGAGTTCCGGTTCCGGCCGCAGGACCAGCCTGCGGCGGGCGCGCCAGCGCGTTGGTCACTTCCACATACGCCATGCGCAGCTCATAAAGACTGTTCTGCAGAAAACCCTCTTCGACCGCGGTGAGATTGCCCTTGGTCTTTTCCGCGATCAGGCTCAGCGTGTCGATGGTCTGGCGCGCGCCAATCAGGTCGACGCGCGGCTGTTCGTCCTGTTGCCGCATCAACCCGAGTTGCATCATCGCAGTCATATAGAGCGAGGCCAGAAAGCGCTCGAAGGTAATCTCGAAATCCTTGACCGAGTGGCCGCTGAGTTCGACCTGCGCGTCCAGATCCTTGGAAGACTGCCGGTAGGCGGCCGCCTGCGCATCCTGCTCCGCACTGCTGGGCGGCGTGGGCATTTCCCGATCCGGCGTCGCGCCAGTATCTACTCCGTCGGCGTCCATTGCCACGGGCGCCGGTGCCGCAGCTTTTTCCGCGGCTGGAGCCTCCTGGGTTACGGCAGGTGCCGGCGGTTTCGGCGCTTCTACTTCTTCGGGCACTTCAGACCGCAACTCGCCCTCGGAAGTGAACAGCCGGCGGTCGGTTACCTTAAAACCAGATTGTTCGTGTCTCTTCTCAGCCATAGAATCTTTCCTCAAGCAGAACCTGTTTCTTGCGATGGTTCAGCGAACTCCATTCAGCGAACTTCGCGCTGAATTTGTTTCATCACGCCGGACGCTGTTCCAACGATCTCTCTTCCAGCAGCAACGCGCTATCCGAGACCGGTAACTGCACCACCGTCGCTTTCACCACGCCCAGCGTAACCTCGCGCCCCGGCACACCCGCCTCGCGCCGGATATATCCCAGTGCGACCGTCTTGTCGCTGACTCCAACTCGCAGGGAAGCGGCGCCTGTAATCTCTCCGACTTCTTTCTCTCCAGCAATAATCTTGGTCCCGGCTGCGATCTGCGCCGCACCCTCCACCATAAATCCCGTGAACTTGCGATGCACCGCGCCCCGCGATCGAATGCGCTCTACAATTTCCTGTCCAACGTAGCATCCTTTGTTGAAGTTCAAGGCGCGGGCCTGCTCCGTCTCCTGCGGCAAGTCGCGCTCGCGGATGTCCACGCCATAGCGCGGAATGCCGGAGACGATGCGATGCAACTCCAGGGCCTCGGAACCTACAGGCAAAGCGCCGGCAGCCAGCAGAGCATCCCAAAGCCGGCTCACGCTGTCGGGCGCAATCCAGATCTCGTACGAAACTCGCTCCGCGTCTTCGCCCCGCACCAGCGTGCACTCCGCGCCTTGCCACGTCACAGATTTCACTTGCAAAGCTTGCATCTGCATATCAGGAATTTGAAATCCGGCCGCTGTCAGCACGTCTAGCGTCTTCGGCCCACTAATCCCCAATGCCGTCAGCTGCTCACTCAGATTCGCGACCTCAACGTCGTCCATGATGATGTAATGGTCGAAGGTCGCCAGAATCTTCTCGGCCTGCCCGCAGTCGGTGTCCACCGTAATCGACTCGCCGCGATTGTAGGCAAACAGATCGCCCAGAATGTGCCCCTGCGGATTCAGCAGAAACGCATACACTCCCTGGCCCACACTCAGGTCGCGAATATTGTTAGTCACCATGCCGTTAAGCCAGCGCACGCGGTCGCCGCCCGTCAGCGCAATCTTCGCCCGGAATCCGAGGTCAAAAACGCCGCACCCTCCGCGCAAGGCCGCAAACTCCGTCTGGGGGTCGCCAAAGCGCGCCGCCGTGGTGGCGCCGCGATACTCGCCGGTCTTATATTGGCCAACGCTGGCGGGGCCCAGCCCTTCGCCCTGAACGTTACTTCGAGTTTGAAGCGCAGTGAGCCCCATAGCGGTAGTTCGATTATAACGATTGTGGTAACTTTCCTGCCGTGGACTCAAAAAAGGAAACGCCCGAACCAGCAGAAGCGCCTCGAAAGAAACGCATCGCCGTCATTCCGGGAGACGGCATAGGCCAGGAAGTCATCCC
>JBEKWZ010000271.1:0-5449 GCA_049512555.1 Candidatus Sulfotelmatobacter sp.
GACGCGGTCGCCGTGCCGAACTCCGCGCGGCAGATCGAGGGGCATGGCCAGCACCGTCGAGCCGCGAAAGCCGATAATTTCTCCCGGCAGCACTCGTCCCTGCGAGTCGTGAATTTGACAGATTTCGCCGACTGAACAGAAGGGGCCCTCGGACTCGACCAGCGGCCCAATCACTTGCGTGACCCGCCCTTGCCAGCGCAGCCCCGAGCAGCTTTCGAGCCGGGCCAGATAGGGCGCGAGCGAAGCGTCGGCGCTCATGAAGCCGCTCCTTTGTTCGCCACACCTTTATTCGCCACATCTGCATCCGAAACACTGAGATTCCCGGCAGCAGGATTGCCCGCGCCCGGGCGCGCCGCCAGCACATCCATCAGTCCCTGCTCAATTTCCTTGAGCTGCACTTCGAGTCCAATCATGGCCGTGCCCATCGACGTCTCCAGTGTGCAGCGGTCCAGCGGCTGGGCGGGGTCTTCAACGATTTCCGGCCGATCAGCGGGGTCGAGCTGGGTGCCGAGATAGCGCCGCCAGTCGGCGGCGTTTTCAGGATGGATGCGGAGCACGACTCCGGTGGCGCCGTCAATTTTTTCCAGAGCAACGCGCACGATCCCGGCCAGCAACAGAGGATCGAGCTGGGCCTCGCGGTGCAGAATCTTGCGGGCAATGCTGAGTGCCAGCTGCACGACTTCGCCTTCGACTTTTTGAAAATAGGTGGCGCGGTCGCGGGTAAACTGCGCCAGCGCCGCGGTCAGGTTCAAACGCTCCCGCCCCAGTTGTTCGTCAAAGCTTTTGCGGGCTTCGCCAAGTCCTTCCTGACGTCCCTGGACGCGAGCCTGGTTTTCGCGGGCCGCGATATCGGCAGCGCCACCCTCGGTTGCCGAGTCGGAGAATCCGGCAAGTCCGTCAGCCACACTTCGACGGGCGGACGCGCCGGGCGGGATGGAATCATAGGGGAAAGGCTCGAGCGCGGCAGAGAACTTCGATGCGGCGGGCGAGGCCGCGGCCGGAGCCCGGCTAGGCGACGAACTCATCATCGCCCTCCTGGTTCAGCGTCAGTTTGCCTTCGGACTCGAGCTTGCGCGCCACCGCTACTGCTTCCACTTGAGCCTTGTGCACCTCGCGCGACTTCACCGGGCCCAGCACTTCCATATCTTCTTTCAGCATTTCGACGGCGCGCGACGACATCGACTTGAAAATGTAGTTCTTCAGTTCTTCCGAGGATCCGCGCAGGGCCGTGGCCAGCGTCTTCTTATCCATTTGCCCGAGCAGCTCGCGGATGCCGGCTTCGGGCACGGTCAGCAGATCTTCAAAGGTAAACATCAGGTTGCGGATCGAGAGCGCCAGCTTAGGATCTTCCTTCTCAATGCCTTCGAGAATGGTTTTCGAGTTCGTGATATCGAGCCGGTTCATTACCTCGGCCACGCCGCGCAATCCGGCATAGGCCCGCCGACTCTGTTCGCCGAGGGCCTCGAGACGTTTGTGGAGCACGATCGAAACCCGCTGCGCCATTTCCGGGGAGAACTGCCGCAGCTGCGCCAGGCGTTTGACCGCCTCCGCACGCAGTTCCTCGGGCAGTAACATGAGCAGTGTGGAGGCCTGCTTGGCCTCCAGATGGGCCAGAATCAGCGCGATGGTCTGCGGGTGCTCGCCTTCGATAAACTTCGCCAGCTGCTGAGGATCGGCTTTGCGCAGAGAGTCGAGCCTGCCCGCGCTCATTTCCGCGGTGTGCGCCACCTGGCGCAGCAGTTCCTTGGCGCCCTCCTCGCCAAAAGCTTTGATCAGCAGCTTGTTGGCGTATTCCTTGCCGCCCTGCACCAGGGTGTCGCCGGTCGCAACCAAGCGTTCGAACTCTTCGAGCACCGCGAGCGTAGTCTCGGCGTCGACGGACTTGAGCAGGGTGATTTCACGCGTGATCTGTTCAACTTCCGCGGGCGGCAGATGGCGATAGAGCTGGCTGGCCGCATCCTCGCCGAGGACCACCATCAGAATCGCAGCCTTGTGCAGGCCGGCCGGTGCGGTCGCGGCGCTACTCATGGTTGTTCCTTCATGGTTGTTCCTTCATGACTGTTCCTTCATGGCTGCTTCCTCACGGCTGTTCCTCCTGCTGTACCCAGCTCTGTACCAAGCGGCTGGCGGCCTCCGGTTCGGCCTTCACTTTTTCGGCCAGCATGCGCTTGAGCTGGCTGGCACGTTTTCCGCCCTCTTCGAGGCTGCCTGCGCCTCCACCCGACGTGGCGTCACCGGGAAGCCCGGCAGCCTGGGGCGCGAGCTGTCCCGCCATCTTGCCCGGCAGCGCGCGGAAGGCGGCCAGCGCCTGCTTTTTCACCGGGCGCAAGACCAGCCAGTAGACCACCAGAAACAGCGCTGCTAATCCGAGATAGCGCAGCGCCCACGCCCAGGGCTCGATCAGCCGGCGCACGCGCTCGCTGCGGGCCGGGGGCGCGGGCAGAGTTTCCACGGGAGCTTCCTGAAACGACAGGTTCTCGACTGCCAGCACGTCGCCACGCTGCGAGTTCACCCCGATCGCGGCCTGGGCCAGTTGCTCGATCTGCTTCATCTCTTCCGGCGTCCGCTTGCGCCGGGTGGTCGAGCGCTTGCCGGCCTGCTCGGTGGTCTCGACTACGTCGTCGACCACCACCGCGGCGTCGATGCGGTGAACGCGTCCCGGGGGCTCGACGCTGTGATGCAGACTCTTGCTGACGGCAAAGGTCGAAGCCTCGGACTTCGAAGTAGATTGTTCGGCGGTGGACGGGGCCACCGGCGCAGGAGTGCCGGAGGGCACATTGCTGGCCGTGCCGGGCACGCCGCCGGGAGCGGCGCCGGTCGAGCTCTCCTCGGCGTGTTCTTCGGTGAGAGTTGTGGTGGTCTTCGGATCGTAAGTTTCCTGGGTGTCTTCGCTGGTGCCGAGCTCGTATTCGACGTGCACGCTGGCGCGCACATGATCCGGACCGACCACCGGTTCGAGAGTGTGGACCAGCGTCTTCGCGAGTTCCTCATCGAGAGCATAGCTGTGCACGCCCGCGCCATCGCGGTTATGCAGCAGAGGAGTGTTCGAGTCGGCGTCGACCACGGTCACATTTTCCGGGCGCAGCCGGTCGACTGCGCTGGCTACGAGTTGAGGAATGGCCAGCTGAGCTTCTTCGGAGAGGTGGCCGCTGCGGGTTTTGAGGATGACAGCGGCCTTGGCGTCGTGCTGCTGCTCGGTGAACAACGATTCCTGCGGCATGACCAGATGCACGCGGACGGCTTCGACTTCGCTCAAAGTGGCGAGAGTGCGTTCCAGTTCGCCTTCGAGAGCGCGCAGGTAGTTCACTTTTTCGGTGAAGTCCGATCCCGCCCAGTTGGGCGTGTCGAACAGTTCAAAGCCCAGGCGGGCGCTGCGGGGCAGGCCGGCCGCGGCGGTCTCCAGACGGCTGGCATCGAGCTTGTCTTCGGGGACGAGCAGGCTGGCGCCATCGGGCGAGACCTGGTGAGGAATGTTTTTCGCGGCCAGACGGCTGGCCATGTTTTGCGCGTCTTCGGGGCGCAGGCCAGAGTACAAGGTGACGTATTTCTCCTGCCCCAGCAGCGTCACAAAAATCCACAGGGTTGCGCCCACCAGCGCCGCGCCTGCGGCCAGCAACAGACGCTGGTTCAGGGTCAGCCCCTGAAAGAATTGTTGCAGGCGCTGGACCACGTCGTTGCCCGATGCTGGGGATGGTAGGCTGTTGGCCATTTCGGTTGCCAGATTTCGCGAGGCTTCTCGCGAGACTCAAGATTTCCCGTCCGGGTCCGCGCCGTCGCGTTTCGAGCGAGCTCGTGCTCGCGGGACTTTAGAACTGCATGCGCGAAATTTCCTCGTAGGCGGACACGATCTTGTTGCGCACCTGCATCATCAGCTGAAAACTGAGGTCCGCTTTTTCGACCGCGATCAGGGCGGTGTGCACGTCGGTTCCGTTGCCCGCGATCACCCCGGCAACCTTGGACGACGCCTGTCCTTCCAGTTGCTGGATGTCGTCAATCGCGCTGTGCAGCACGTCGCGAAAGCCGGAGTCGGAAGTGGCCGAGGACTGCAGCGAAGCGGAGTCGGCTTCGGCCGGAAGGATGCGCAGGGAAGAGACGGCGCCGCTCATGCTGTGTGCTCCCACTTCAGATTTGAACTCAGAATCGTTCTGCTCACAGGCGTTTCACCCCAGATCGTTCCATCACAAAATCTCTCAGCCAAAATTGTTTAACCTAAATTGTTCAACTCAAATTGCCTAACTCAAAATCTGCAACGACTGCTGGATCATATTCTTGGCCGCCTGCACGGCGGCGGCATTGAGCTGGTAGGCCCGCACCGCGCTCAGCAGGTCGGTCATTTCCATCACCGGATTCACGTTGGGATAGGTCACGTATCCCGCGGCATCGGCGTCGGGATGACCGGGCTCGTAGCGCCGGGGCAAAGGGGTCTGGTCGGCCACCACCCGGTCGACGCGCACACCTTCCTGCGGACCGTGGTGCAGCAGACTTTGATTTTGATGCAGCGCGGCCAGCATCATGGGAAAGCGCGGTGCCGGCAGGGCGCGAAACACCACCAACTGCCGCCGGTAAGCGCCGCCCTGCGGGGTGCGCGTGGTTTCGGCGTTGGCCATGTTGGCAGAGACAACTTCGGCGCGCCAGCGTTCCGCCGCCAGCGCCGAGCCACTGACTTCGAGCATGCCAAATAGGTTCATGATGTCGCGCCTCCGGAACTGATCGCCAGCGAGATGGTGTGGAATTCGTCTTTCAACAACTGCACCCCGAGGTTGTACTTCATCTGAGCGTCGGCCAGCAGCAGACTCTCGCGCTCGATGCTGACATTGTTGCCGTCGGGCCGCTCCATGAGTCCGCGGACCTGATGCACCACGGGACTGAAGGATGCGGAGAGCAGTTGGCCGCCTTCCATCCCGGAATTCCCCGTGGCCGCACGCTCGATCTCCGCTTGGAAGTTCAGGTCGCGGGTGTGGTAGCCGGGGGTGTCGATATTGGCGAGGTTGGTTGAGATGAGCTTGTAACGGGCCACGTCCACGTCGAGGAAGTGGCTCAGAGAGTCGGTAAGGGCGTCAATCGTGCTGTTACTCATGTTTGGTTCCTCATGCTCGGTTCCTCATGCCTCGGGTTTCTGACTCGATCAAATTCTTTACCCCGGAGGTAATCACCATTTATCAGTCATGCGCATAGCTAGTGCAGCTGGGCAGGCCATAGCTGCGAACCTTGTTGCGCACCGTGCGCAGGCTCACTCCCAGCAGTTCGGCGGCGCGCGAGCGGTTGCCGCCGGTGGCTACGAGAGTGATTTCGACCAGCTGGCGTTCCATTTCGCCCAGGGAGACTCCGGGGCGCAGGCCGGAGAGGACGAGCGCTGCGGCAGATTCTGCTGGAGACGCTGCCGGCGCCAGTTCACAGGCCTCGAGCGCGCTCACGCCGATCTCCGGCCCGGTGGCCAGGGCCGCCACGC
>JBEKWZ010000272.1:0-5448 GCA_049512555.1 Candidatus Sulfotelmatobacter sp.
GTTGATCCTGGCGAAGGCTCTGGAAGATCAGGCCAGGCTCTTCAATTTCCTCGGGCGCGCCCAGGATGCCGTCACCCTCTGCCACGAATCCAAAGACATTTATGCCGCCGCCGGAGATCGGCAAGGCGAAGGCAGAGCTTTGCGGGTCTGGGCCGACATCCTCTCCAACAGTGGCGACCTGCCTGGAGCCATCCGTTTTTACCAGCAGGCCCAAGCCATCTTCCAGAAGATCGGCTCCGAAGGCGGTGTAGCCAGCGTGCTCAACAACCTCGGCAGCCTCTATGAGAGAGAGGGCGATCTTGCTACCTCCGAAAAAATGTATCGTCAGGCCCAAGCCAGTTTTCGGCTGCTCGATGACAATGCTAGCCTGGCAGTGGTTACAGGTAATGTTGCCCGGGACCGAATGGAGCAGGGGGGGTTACTCGAGGCGCTTCACTTATATCAGGAGAAGTTACAGATAGGGGATCCGTCCAATACCGAGAATGCGGCCCTCGCCGGTTACGGCATCGCGTACGCTCTGCAATTGCAGGGAAACCTGGCGGGCGCCAGGCAGGGATTCGAAAAATCCCTCACGCTCTGGCAGGAGAAGAGCAATCGCAACGCCGCTGCCCACGCGATGTGGAGCTTGGGAAGTGTGGAGCTCGAGCAAGCCGACTTCGCGGGCTCGCGCCAGATGTACGAGCAGGCGCTTGCAATACGAACCGCCGCAGGTGACACGCTCGCCATTGCTGAAACTCAGATGGGCCTCGCGGATTTGTCGCTGGAAGAGGCGCGTTCCCCTGCTGAACAAGAAACCGCGGCGCGGAAAGCTCTCGAAGTTTTTCAGGCACAGAAAGTCCGCGACGACGAAGCCGGGGCGTGGTGCGTCCTCGCCCGTGCTCTACTCGCGCAGGGTAAGGCGGCGCCAGCGAAAGACGCGATCCAACACGCGCGGTCCATCGCCGCCAATAGCCAGAATCCGGAGATGCGCTGGCAGACCGCGCTCACCGCCGCCGAGGTCGAAACCGCCGACAATAATGTTGCTCACTCCGCCGCCGGCAGTGCAACCCGCCAGGAACTGGCCGCCGTCGTCAAGAAGTCGCGAGAGCTAGGTTTTGTTGGCGTCGAACTTGATGCGCGTCTCGCGCTGGCCGAACTCGAAATGAAAACCGGCCAAGCGGCCGCGGGACGCGCGCATCTGGCCGCGATCGAGGCCGACGCCAAGGCCAAAGGCTACAACCTGGTCGCCCGCAAAGCTGCCGCCGCCGCTCGCGGCTGACCCTTCCGCTGTTCTTGTATAATTTGCCGACTCTGAGAGGAGCAATCGTGCAGCGGACGCTGGCTCACGCACTCGCTATTCTTTCCTTCTTAGCTGCGCATGCCTCAACTGTAGCGGCGCAATCCTCGTCGCCCGGCGCGGAAGTTGTGGGCACCGTTCACGTCGACGCGACGCCCGGACATGCCATCAACTCGTTCGACCCCGACAGCGCCCTCGGCAGTTCCATCGACGTTTTGTCGCACGAGGGCATCGACAAAGTTTTTACTCCGCACATTATTCAGGAGTCCCTCTCGGCCGGCTGGGGACCGATCACCTATCGCAACAATTCCGAGCTCCGCATGGCCGCCTGGCACTGGACCGAGAATGGTACGTGGAGCGATCCGGCGCACCAGAGTGGATACTTTACCGGCAGCACCGACCTCAAGGAACCGCTTCGCTACATCCTTTCTTATGCGCTGCCCCACCGTGGCTTCTCCACCAGCGGAGATCGCCCGCTGCAAGGCCCGAATCTCAGCTATTGGAAAAGTAATCCGTACCTGACCAGCAAGTTCACCGGCGAAAGCGACGCACTCCACCCGCAATGGGTAGTCGTAGATCTGAAGGCGGAAAAACCCGTGAATGCCGTCCGCATCGCATGGGCCAGCCCGTATGCCATGAATTACCAGGTGGAATATTGGGTAGGAAAACGCGCTCTCGATTGGGACGAAGGCCCCCAGGGCGAGTGGAAAGCATTCCCCGCAGGCGCGATAAGAAATGCGCAAGGCGGCACGGCGTATCTGAAACTCGCAGACGCGCCGGTCACTACTCAGTACGTCCGCGTCCTGATGACAGAGTCGTCCAACACCTGCGATCTGCACGGAGCCGGCGACCTCCGCGACTGCGTGGGATACGCCATGCAGGAAATCCGCGTGGGCAGCGTCGACTCTAACGGCGCCTTCGTCGAGGTTCAAAAGAATCTCAGCGATCGACCCACCACTTACAGTTCATCGTCGATCGATCCCTGGCACTCGGCCGCTGATGTGAATGCAACCGGCAGCTACCAGCACACCGGCTTCGATCTCTTCTTCACCAGCGGACTCACCAACAATCTTCCCGCCATGATTCCGGTCACGCTGCTCTACGGCACGCCCGACGACGCGGCCGCCCAGATTGCCTACCTCGAAAAACGCGGTTACCGAATCGCATACGTTGAAATGGGCGAGGAGCCGGACGGCAAACACGCCATGCCGGAAGACTACGCAGCTTTATATATTCAGTGGGCCGCAGCCATCCACAAGGTCGATCCCCAACTCAAGCTCGGCGGCCCGGTCTTTGAAGGAGTGAATGAGGACATTCGCCTCTGGCCCGACGCGCAGGGCCGAGTCTCATGGATGGCCCGCTTCGTCGATTATTTGAAAACACATGGCCGCATTTCCGACCTGGCCTTCGTGTCGTTCGAGCATTATCCGTTCGAGCCTTGTGACATTACCTGGAAGACGCTCTACACCGAACCTCAGCTGATGAAGCACATCCTGCAAGTGTGGAGGGACGACGGCGTCCCCAAAGATGTTCCGCTCATGGTCACCGAGAACCATCTGGCTGCCGCTCTCACCGGACCGATGACCACGATCTTCGCCGCGCTCTGGCTGGCCGACAACGTCGGCTCTTTCTTCGAGGGTGGGGGCGCAGCGTTCTATCACTCGCCGATTCAGCCCCAAGGCGTGCAGAAAACTTGCCTGGGCTGGGCCTCGTGGTCGAATTTTGTTTCGAACGAAGACTACGACATCAACGGATACACCTCGCCCTACTTCGCCGCGCACATGATCAACCTGGAGTGGGTGCAGCACCGCTCCGGCGTGCATCACATGTTCCCTTCTTCTACTGATATTAAGGATGCCGCGGGCAATGTACTGGTCACGTCCTACGTTGTATATAGACCAGACGGAAACTGGTCAATCATGCTGGTGAACCGCGACGAGAATAATCCGCACACCGTGCGCGTGCAATTTAATGATTCCAAGAGTAAGCAGAGTGTCTCGTTTTCCAGCCCCGTCACTCTTGTAACTTTCGGAAGCGAGCAGTATGTGTGGATCAACGACGGCCCAGACAGCCACGCCGATCCAGATCACGCCCCGGTCACAACTACTCTCACGGCAAGTCCGCAGACGGTGTTCACACTTCCAAAAGCATCCATCACCGTCCTCAGAGGAAAGGTAGCGGCTTTCAAGGATTGAAGGCGCCCCAGTTTCCGACTGTCGTTCCCGGCACTGTCACTTCGCAAGGCAAGCGATTACAATCGCGTGCTGGAGGAACGCTTCATGACAAATCAGGCGACCCGAAATCATATCCATGCGGTTCTACGGCGTACAATATTCGCGCTAACCACTTTGCTCCTGCTGTTTTCGTTGCAAGCATATTCCGCGCCGAGAAATTCTGGTGACTCAACCGCATCGGCCCGGTCGTTTCTCGGGCGCTGGGACTTGACCCTGAAGACTCCTGTTCAAGAAGCTCCCTCATGGTTGGAGATTACGCAAGAAAACGGTCAGCTCAAAGCTCGCATGGTGAGCCGCTGGGGACACGCGCACCCGCTCCCGAAATGTGAGTTCTCGAACGGCCAGCTCACTTTCGTTTCTCCCAAGGAAGACGAAGAAAGAAAAGACGACATGATCTTCGTCGGCAAGCTCTCCGGAAAAATGCTGGCAGGAACCACCACTGGCCCCGATGGAACTCCGTGGACGTGGACGGGCGAGCGAGCGCCATCCCTGAAAAGAACGAGCCCTCCGAAATGGGGAACGCCGATGCCGTTGTTCAACGGGAAAGACCTGAGCGGTTGGACGCCAAGCGACCCGAAAGCACCTCCGGCATGGACTGTCGAAAACGGAACGCTCGTGAGTCCCGGGCATGGTCCTGAACTGATCAGCAATTCCAAGTTTGAAGATTTCAAGTTACACGTCGAGTTCAATTGCGTAAAAGGATCCAATAGCGGCGTCTACCTGCGCGGCCGCTACGAACTCCAAATCGAAGACGATCCTGAGCCCGAAGGGCCGACGATGCACACTGGAGGCATATATGGCTTCCTGGCGCCGTCGCCGGAACAGCCGCGCCGTCCCGGCGAATGGCAGACCTACGACATCACGTTCATCGGACGAATGGTCACCGTCGTTCAAAATGGTCAGACCATTATCGACAATCAGGAAATTCCCGGCATCACCGGCGGCGCGTTGGATACTCACGAAGGCCTTCCCGGACCGATTTATCTGCAAGGCAGCGAGGCCGGCCACGTCATTTTTCGGAATATTATGATTACGCCGGCGAAGTAATCTGGCCACAATTCTCGTTTGCATTGTCTCGTTGCCGCCGGCGACGCACGCTAAAATCCGCGCGTGGAGCCCACTTCGGCGACGAGTTGTTTTGTCGAGTGCTCTTACGTCATCTGCGCCCATCCTCTCCTGAAAGCCACGCAGGACCGTCGTCTAGACATATGATTTCGATTCACCCTTCGATCCCGGTTCGACTCCAAATCACATAAACCTCGCGACTTTGAGTCGCACGCAGGATTCAATTCGACCCGCTCTCGCCTGCAGAAAAATGCAGGTGGATTTCTGTAGTTCCTGAGGTTTCTCGAAATTCGCAATCGACCTAACCTCCAGGTACACGGAAACGCCTTGAAGTTCTCGTGGCAACTTCGTGATACAGCCTGACAAGCGGAGGACCCAGTGAATACGACATCATCATTTCTCGACTCGACGTACGAGGACCAGGTGCACATGGCCGAGCGTGAGTTAGCAGCCTTCATGCGCGCGGTGACCATACTGTTCGGTCCAGAGCAAGCCCGGCTCTCGGCAGAGGATTGGCTCGACGAGTCTGAACGAATGGACAGCCCTTCTCGATCGACCAGTCGAGACTGGCGGGCGGTCACGGTAGCGGCGTCGGCAACGTTGGCAAATCGGCTGGCCTTGCCTTTGCATCATCGAACCCAGCTCGCTGCATCGATTCATACCAAAGTATCGCCAGTACCATCGTCTAATTGTCTCGCTTCCACGCTTATGGTGTGATGCAGTTCGTTGTATGTCACGCAATCGCAGTCGGCGGCATCTTCTTGCCTGTCCTGTTCGCCGCTGCCATTGCCCGTGACTTTGGTTGAACCGTTATGCACGTGCACGCTTACACCGAACGACCTTACGAATGGAGGTTTCCAGTGCTCAGAAAAT